>JBDTNS010000154.1:0-5268 GCA_039933675.1 Chloroflexota bacterium | reverse complement strand
GCGCGGAACGACGGCAGCTTGATCGGCATCAGACGGGCCTCGTCCGGGCGACCGCCCGGGCCGCGCGAACCATCGGGCTGCTCGGGGGCCGGCGGCGCCACGCGATGTAGGCCGCCCCGGCAATCGAGAGCGCGGCGGAGGTCAGGGCGCCGCCGATGATGATCGGGTGTCGAGCACGCCGGATGCGCGGGTCGCCCGCATCGTCGTCGTCGAGGCCCAGGTACGCGTCGCCGATCGGGAGCGGAACGGCGAGGTCCCCCGCCCCGGCCGCGTGCGGGAGGCGCATCCGAACGGCGACATCGGCCAGCCGCCCGGCCAGCGCCTCCTCGAACCGGAACGACGGGTGGAGGCGCGGCAGATCGCGTGCCAGGCGTTCCGCGGCGCGCTGGATCGGTTCGGCCGGCTCAACGCTCGAGGGGCCCCGGTCCGCCCCGCGCGCGTGGGCGGCGAGCAGCGCTTCGAGATAGCGATCGGTGACGAGCGCCTCGACCTGGTGATCGTCGCGACCGTGCAAGGCGCCCGTCACCGCGACGGTTCGTCGAGGTCGCGGGCGACGCTGCGGAGCGCGCGATGGATGAGGACGCGAACCGCGCCTTCGGAGCGACCGAGGATCCCGGCGATCTCGGCTGTCGACATCTCGTCGACGAAGCGCAGGATGAGCGCCCGGCGCCGGTCGCCAGGGAGGCGCCCGACCGCCAGCCACGCCGCTGCCGCCTCGTCATGCCGCGCGGCATCCCCCTCGATGTCGACCGGAGCGGCGAACGTTGCGGCCGCCTCGAGCGGAACCTCCGGCCGGCGATACGCCCGGCGACGCCGTTCGGCGACGGCGTTGCGTGCGATCTGGAAGAGCCAGACCCGGAACGTCGACGCGCCCTCGCCGTCGATCGGCCTGGCGCGCTCCTCGAAGCGGGCGAGGTTCGTCAGGGCGGCGAGGAAGGTCCGCTCCGTGGCGTCCTCGGCCTCGTGATGGTCGCGCAATTCGTAGAACGCGTAGCTGTACACCTGGGCGAGGTACTTCCGATAGAGGGCCTCGAAGCGGGCCGGGTCCGCCTGCGCCGCCTCGACGAGCCGCCGGTCGCGGTCGAGATGGGCGAGACGCGGACCATCCTCCTCCGGACGGTCCACCTTCCTGAATGCCGGGCGGGCCATGGTGTTACACCCCTGCCGCGGCCGGTTCGGCCAGCCGGACGTGGGTGATCTCGCCGACGACGACGTGACGTGCGCCGGTTGCGGCGGCCGGGTCGGCGACGATCAGGGCGCCCGTCGAGCTGTCGACGCCGAGCGCCCGGACGGTCTCGCCGCCGGTCGGCGCCTCGAGCCGGACCATCCGCCCGGTCGTGACCTGGCGCTCCGACCAGCGGGCCGCGTCGAAATGGCCGGCACGGAGCGCGACGATCCCCGGTTCGAGCCGGGCGACGAAGGCCTCAAGCAGGGCCTCGCGGGAGATGGCGCGTCCGTCGGCGGCGGCCCGGAGCGAGGTCATCGTGCCGGCCAACTCGGTCGGGATCGACTCGGGCGGCCAGTCCACGTTGATCCCGAGACCAACAACGGCGCGCGGGTCGTCGCTCCCCAGCCCGTCGGTCTCACCCAGGACGCCGGCGAGCTTGCGCAGGCCGCCCGGGCCGTCGCCGGCCGCCGCGCCGGCCACGGCCAGGTCGTTCGGCCACTTGAGCCGGACCGTCCCCGGATCGAGCTGGGCGACGGTCTCGGCGGCGTCGGCCATCGCGAGCGAGATGACCGCCGGGAGGCGCCACACGTCCCGGGGCTCCAGCCAGGCGGGACGGAACCCGAGGGACAGAAGGAGGGCCGCACCTGGCGGCGCGATCCAGCGCCGGCCCGATCGCCCGCGACCGGCGGTCTGCTCATCCGCGACCGCGAGGCAGACCTCGAGCGTCCCCGCCGCCAGCCACTCGCGGACGACGTCGTTGGTCGACCCGACGCGCTCGAAGCGCTCACGACGAGCGAAAAAGCCGGTCATGTGCTCGGCGCGCTCATCCGGCTGCCGCAGCCCCGGCGTCAACCCGCTCGGGCCGCTCGAGCTCGAAGGCGTCGTGCAGCGCGCGGAGCGCGATCTCGAGATCGGCCTCGGCGATCATGCACGTGATCCGGACCTCCGAGGTCGAGATCATCTCGATGTTGACGCCGGCATCGGCAAGCGTGCCGAACATCCGGGCCGCGTACCCCGGGGCGTTGTGGAGCCCGGCCCCCACGATCGACACCTTGGCGACCGAGGCATCGGTCGTCAGTTCGCGGGCGTCGAGCTCCCGGACGATCGCATCGAGTGTCTTCTTGGCCGCCGCCAGCTCGACCCGCGGGACGGTGAACGAGAGGTCGGTGGCGCCGCCGTGCCCGACGTTCTGGACGATCATGTCGACGTTGATCCCGGCCTCGGCGAGCGGATCGAAGATCGAGCGGGCGACCCCCGGCCGGTCCGGGACGGCGACGACCGTCACCTTTGCGACGTTGCGGTCGTGGGCGAGCCCGCGAACCTTGTTGCGCTGCTCCACGAGCGGATCCTCCTTGATGAGCGTGCCCGGGGCGTCCTCGAATGAGCTGAGGACCTCGATGACGACACCGTTGATCCAGCCGAGCTCGACCGCGCGAACCTGCATGACCTGGGCGCCCTGGTGGGCGAGCTCGAGCATCTCCTCGTAGCCGATCACGGGGAGCTGGCGGGCATGGGCGACGAGACGCGGATCGGCGGTGTAGATGCCCTTGACGTCGGTGAAGATCTGGCAGCGGCCGGCACCGAGACTGGCCGCCAGCGCGACCGCGGTCGTGTCGCTCCCCCCGCGCCCCAGCGTCGTGATCTCGCCGTCGTCGACGGCCGAGGCGCTCTGGCCCTGGAAGCCCGCGACGATGACGACCTTGCCCGCGGCTAGCTCGGCCCGGACCCGGCGCGGCTCGATCCCCGCGATCCGGGCGCGACCGTAGCGACCATCGGTGGTGATCCCGGCCTGCGGTCCAGTCAGGCTGATCGCCGCGACGCCGAGACCGTGGAGCGCCATCGAGAGGAGCGTCGCGCTCTGGTGCTCCCCGGTGGCGAGGAGGACATCGAGCTCGCGGGGATCGGGCTCGTCGGTGATCGCCGCCGCGAGGCCGAGCAGCTCGTCGGTCGTGTCGCCCATCGCCGAAACGACGACGACGAGGTCGTGGCCGGCAGTCCGCTCGCGGGCGATCCGGCGGGCGACGCGCTTGATGCGATCGGCATCGGCGACCGACGAGCCACCGAATTTCTGGACGACGAGCTGGGCAGGCATGGCCGGGGCATTCTACCCTCCGACCACCGCGCCCTCCCGGATCCACCCGAAGGTGATGCCCCCATGTGCTTCGATCTCAACAGCCATCCGCCGATCACGCCGATCGCGGGCGGGGCGCTCGATGCGGAGCGAGTCGTCCTGACCGCCGAGGACGGCAACCGATTCCTCGCCTTCCGGGCGCGTGCGGCGGAGCCGACCGGGGCCGGGATCGTGATCCTTCCCGACGTTCGCGGCCTCCACCCGTATTACGAGGAGCTCGCACTCCGGTTCGCGGAGGAGGGCGTCGATGCGCTCGCGATCGATTACTTCGGGCGGACGGCCGGGATCGACACGCCGCGGGATGGCAGCTTCGAGTACCGGCCGCACGTCGACGCGACGACATCGGACGGCCTGCGTACCGACATCCGCGCGGCCGTGGCGGAGATCCGCGCGCACGATGCCGGCCGCGTGCGGTCCGCCTTCACGATCGGGTTCTGCTTTGGCGGACAGACCGCGTTCGCCACGCCGACGTTCGGGCTCGATCTGGCGGGCGCGATCGGGTTCTACGGTCCGCCCCACCGTCCGCGCCCGAACGGGATGCCGGCCCCGATCGACCTCGCGCCCGAGATGGTCGGCGCGGTCCTCGGGATCTTCGGCGGTGCCGACCAGGGGATCCCGCCCGACGCCGTCGCCGCCTTCGACGAGGCGCTGACCGCCGCCGGCGTCGAGCACAAGCTCATCACCTATCCCGATGCGCCGCACAGCTTCTTCGACCGCAAGGCGGCCGAGTTCGCCGACGCGAGCGCATCCGCCTGGGACGAGGTCCTGCAGTTCGTGCGCGGACGGACCGCGGCGGCGCGCCAGGACTGACGCCTGACGCTGCTGCAGGCGGGGGGCCCGCGTCCTCGAGGGCCCTCAGCCGCCGACGTAGGCCGCGAGGTGCTCCCCGGTCAGCGTGGAGCGGGCCGCGACGAGGTCGGCCGGTGTGCCCTCGAAGACGATTTGGCCGCCGTCGTGGCCGGCGCCGGGACCAAGGTCGATGATCCAGTCGGCGCGGGCCATGACGGCCTGGTGATGCGAGATGACGATGAGCGACTTGCCGGAATCGACGAGCCGGTCGAGCAGGACGAGCAGCTGCTCGACGTCGGCAAGGTGGAGGCCTGTGGTCGGCTCGTCCAACAGGTAGACCTGGCCCTTCTCGCCCATGTGGGTCGCCAGCTTGAGCCGCTGCCGTTCGCCGCCGGACATCGTGGTGAGCGGCTGTCCGATCGTGAGGTAGCCGAGCCCGACGTCGGTCAACCGGGAGAGGATCGTATGCGCGGCCGGTATGGCGGCGTCGCCGTCGCCGAAGAACGCCTCGGCCTCGCTCACCGACATCGCCAGCACCTCGGCGATGTTGCGACCACCGAAGAGGTACTCCAGTACCGACGCCTGAAACCGTCGGCCCTCGCACTCCTCGCAGGTCGACTCGACGGTGGCCATCACGCCCAGCTCGGTGTAGATCACGCCGGCCCCGTTGCAGGCAGGGCAGGCGCCCTCGGAGTTTGAGCTGAAGAGCGCCGGTTTCACGTCGTTGGCCTTGGCGAACGCCTTGCGGATCGGCTCGAGCAGCCCGGTGTACGTCGCCGGGTTGCTGCGACGAGAGCCGCGGATGGCTCCCTGGTCGATGCCGATCACGCCGTCACGGTCGGCCACCGAGCCGTGGATCAGCGAGCTCTTGCCGGAGCCGGCGACGCCCGTGACCACACAGAGCACCCCGAGGGGGATGTCGACGTCCACGTCCCGGAGGTTGTGCGTCGACGCGCCGCGCACCTCGAGCGCCTCGGATGACGACCGCACCGACTCCTTGAGGAGGGCCCGGTCGTCGAGATGCCGCCCGGTCGTCGTGCCGCTCTTCCGTAGCCCCGCCACGGTGCCTTCGAAGCAGACCGCGCCGCCCTCGGCGCCGGCCCCGGGGCCGAGGTCCACCACATGATCGGCGATCGCGATCGTCTCCGGCTTGTGCTCGACGACCAGCACGGTGTTGCCC
>JBDTNS010000153.1:0-5311 GCA_039933675.1 Chloroflexota bacterium | reverse complement strand
ACGTAGACGACCACGCCCTTGTAGGCGTCGTAGTGGCTGTCGAAGATGAGGCCCTTGAGCGGCTTCGTGGGGTCGCCCTTGGGCGCCGGGATGCGCGCCACGATCGCCTCGAGAATCTCGGCCACGCCGGTCCCGTCCTTGGCCGAGGCGAGGATCACCTCCTCGCGGGGGATGGCCAGGATGTTCTCGAGCTCGTCCATGATCGTTTCGGGGTCGGCCGAGGGCAGGTCGATCTTGTTGAGGACCGGGATGAGGGTCAGGTTTTCCTTCATCGCCAGGTGGACGTTGGCGAGCGTCTGCGCCTCGATCCCCTGGGTGGCATCGACGACGAGGATCGCCCCCTCGCAGGCCTGCAGGCTGTGGCTGACCTCGTAGGCGAAGTCGACATGGCCGGGCGTGTCGATCAGGTTGAGGCCGTAGGTCAGCCCGTCGCGGGCGACATATTCGAGTCGGACGGCGCGCGCCTTGATGGTGATCCCCTTCTCGCGCTCGAGATCCATCGAATCGAGGACCTGGCTCGTCATCTGCCGCGCTTCGATCGTGTGCGTCAGCTCCAGCAGCCGGTCGGCAAGCGTGGATTTGCCGTGATCGATATGGGCGATGATCGAGAAGTTGCGCAGGCGGTCCTGGGGGATGGTCACGAGGCGGCAGTGTAGCCGGTCACGCGGTCGCGGCCGCCAATACCGTCACGCCGGCGACGATGAGCACCACGCCGGCGAGCTGGACGCGGCCGAGTCGTTCGCGGAACAGGAAGTAGGCCGCCACAGACGCCACGGCCGCGAATTGGCTGCCCATGACCGCGGCGATCGCGATGCTCTCGCGTGAGCCCCAGACCGACAGCATCGAGCCGATGACCTCGCCAACGCCGGCGATAAGGACGAGCGGGAGCGCCGCCCGCGTCAGGTAGATCCGGCCCTGCAGCGCGAGCGGGAGGACGACCACGACCATGCCGACGAGCCGCGCGGCGAGCGCGACCCAGGCGACCGGCACGAGCGACGCCGACTTGCCCGAGGCGACGAGCCCGACGCCGAAGATGAGCGCCGATCCGACGGCGAACAGCACGGCCCGTCGGGTGTCGATCGGGCGTTCGCCCGTCGCGGTCGGCGTCGACGGGTCGGAGTTCGTCGGGGCCGGGCCGTCGATCGCATCGGCGACGAGGTCGAAGTCTCCGGCCGGGACGTCGGTCCTCCCCGGCTCGAGCGTGGAGAGGACGACCCCGGCGACGATGACCGCGAGCATCATCGCGGCGAGCAGGCCGATGTGGTCGCCGAGCGCGACCGCGATGAGCGCGGCGACCGCGCCCTCCGTCGCGACGATCGGGGCGACGATCGAGACCTTGCCGATCTTGAGTGCGGCATACGTCAGCTGGAGCCCGGCCGAGTAGCAGATCCCCGCGAGACCGAGCAGCGCAAACGTCGAGGGCTCGATCGTCGCGGGGCCGGGACTGACGAGGGCGATCGGCAGGCCGACGAGGACGCCCACGATCATCACCCAGGCGAGGACGAGCCTAGACCCGAGCATCCGGCTCGATCGCGATGAGCAGAGGGTTGCCGCGGCCCACAGCACGGCGGCGCCGAGGCCGCCGATAATGGCAGTCACCCAGTCAGTGTGGCCGCTCGCCTGACGGCCTGTCGTTCCGGGTCACCACGTGGAGCTGTGGTACCATCCGCCTTCGCGCCCGGCGCTCGTTCGCGCTCCGTGCGGTTCATCACCACGAGTTGAGGTTCTTACCCTTGGCCAAGACGCCCCGCACCTGGACGGGCGCTCGTACGCCGTCCGGACTCAAGAGGGTCCGTCAGGCCCAGAGCCGCCACGAGGTCCTGCAGCCTCGCCGAAGCGCCGCGAAGACATTCGTCGCGAAGGCCCTGAGCGCTGCCGCCCAGCCCGCTGACTCCACAATCGACCCCGTGGCTGCCCTGGCCGAGGCGCTAAGCGCCCTCGATCGAGCCGCCAAGGTCGGTGCCATCCATAAGAACGCGGCCGCCCGACGCAAGTCACGCCTGACCCTCAAGGTCAATGCCGCGATCGGCGGCGAGCAGGCACAGACCGGGACCCGCATCGTCAAGACGACCGGCAAGGCCGCTGCTGCGAAGGCCGCGAAGGCCCGCATCGCGGCCGGCAAGGCCGGCAAGGCGAAGGGTGCCCAGACGGCCGCCGGCAAGGCGCGCGCCGCGCTGAGCAAGACGGCCCGCGCCGAAGCAGCCGCCGCGAAGGCCGCCGCCGAGGCCAAGCCCTCGACCGTCGAGGCCAAGCCGGCCGCGACGACGAGGATCGCGACCAGGGCGGCTGCGGGCAAGACCACGGCCAAGACGACCAAGGCGGCGCCCAAGAAGACCGCGGCCGCCAAAGCCACAACGAAGACCGCCAAGACCGCGCCGAAGGCGAAGGCGGCGCCCAAGGCCAAGGCAGCTCCGAAGGCCAAGAAGGCCCCAGCGAAGTAACGCCTCGGCAGTCATTCGCCGACACGACGACGCCCCGGGATTTCCCGGGGCGTTTCGATTCAGGCTTCAGACCGGCGGCCCCGTGGCACAGCGCACCTCCCCGGAACGTTATGGCCAGTGCGCACCGCTCGGGCGGCGCCAGAGGGCCCCGGGGCGACTCGAATCGAACGTTTCCACGCTTAGCGGGATCGACGCATGGTGACTTCGTCGCCATCCAGGCCCTCCGCATCGGCCATACCGTTCCACTGGTGTCCGTATGGCCATGGGACCTCGCGTCAGGACGTCGTGGGCGAGCTCGCCTCCGCGACGGCCTGAGCCTTTGGGCGGAAGACTCCGTACAGCCCGGCCCCACCGAGGCCACCCAGTGTCGTCACGAACACGATCGTGCCCGCCGTCCCGAACTGGTCGGCCCAGTACAAGGTCGTGAACGAACCCGCATCCGACACGCCAGCGGCCTGCAGGTCGGGACCACGGCCGGCGGCCAAGTACCGCTGGTACGTACAGTCGGGACCCGGCTGGCAGTTCGGCGGGATCGGATGGCCGGCCTTGTCGACCCGATTGAAGTCGGGATAGCCGGAGTCGGCATAGGAGAAGATCGCCTTGATCAGCAGCAGCAGGACCGCCAGCGTCATGCCGGTCGCCACCCCGGCGAAGACGCCGTTGACGAGGATCTTCGACCACGGCCCGAGCCGCCGGTTCGATCGCTGGTTGGCGTAGTAGCCGATCAGCATGCCGGACGGGACGGCCAGGATCCAGATGAACCATTCGATCGGGATGATCAGGGTGAAGCTGGCGACGATCGTGACGCCCATCCCGATCCCGACGTAGGCCGCCGTGACGGCGCCGCGGTCGACGAATCGACTCACGTAGCCGTTCCGATCCCCGACCCGGACGCCTGGCGGGCGCTCGCGGGGACGCCCGACAAGGCGGCCCGACCCGGGAACCGCGCGCTCTCGCCGAGCTCGCCTTCGATGCGCAGCAGCCGGTTGTACTTCGCGACGCGCTCGGAGCGCGAGGGCGCCCCGCTCTTGATCTGACCGGTCCCCATCGCGACGACAAGGTCCGCGATCGTGGTGTCCTCGGTCTCGCCGGATCGGTGCGACACGACGGCCGACCAGCCGGCTCCTCGCGCCAGCTCGATCGCCTCGATCGTCTCGGTCAACGTCCCGATCTGGTTGAGCTTGATCAGCACGGAGTTCGCCGAATGCTCATCGATCGCGCGGGCGATCCGCGACGTGTTCGTGACGAGGAGGTCGTCGCCCACGAGCTGGATCGTTCGGCCCAGGCGCTCGGTCAACTCGCGCCAGCCTGCCCAGTCGTCCTCGGCGAGGCCGTCTTCGAGCGAGACGATCGGAAAGCGGGCCGCCCAGTCGGCCCACAGGTCGATCAGCTCGCCCGACTCGAGCGTCCGGCCCTCGCGCGCGAGGACGTAGCGAGTTGGTGCGCCGTCGCGCCCCGAGCCCGGTTCCACCAGCTCGGTCGTCGCCGGGTCGAGGGCGATTGCGACATCCTCGCCGGGTCGATAGCCGGCGCCCTCGATCGCCCGGAGGATGACCTCGACCGCGGCCTGGTTCGAGGCGAGCGACGGCGCGAACCCGCCCTCGTCGCCCTGCCCGGTCGAATGACCGTCGTCGTGGAGGATCGTCCGGAGCGTCGAGAAGATCTCCGAGCCGGCACGGAGCGCGTCGGAATAGGTCGCGGCGCCGACCGGCATGATCATGAATTCCTGGAAGTCCGTGGAATCCTCCGCGTGCTTGCCGCCGTTGAGGATGTTGAACATCGGGACCGGCAGCTTGGTGGCGCCGACGCCGCCGAGGTAGCGGTAGAGCGGCAGGTCGTACGACGCGGCAGCCGCATGGGCGCACGCCAGCGAGACCCCGAGAATCGCGTTCGCCCCGAGAGCGGACTTGTTCGGTGTGCCGTCGAGCTCGCACAGGAGCGCATCGATCCCCGCCTGATCGGCGGCGTCGAGGCCGTAGAGCGCGGGCGCGATCGTCTCGGTGACGTTGGCGACCGCTCCCAGAACGCCCTTGCCACCGAACCGGGCCTTGTCGCCATCGCGCAACTCGACTGCCTCGTGGGCGCCTGTCGAGGCGCCCGACGGGACCGCGGCGCGCCCGACCGAGCCGTCGGCGAGGACGATGTCGACCTCGACGGTCGGGTTGCCCCGCGAATCGAGGATCTCGCGCGCATCGATGATCTCGATCGTCGTGCTCATGAGTGTGCCTTCGCGGTGGCGGCCTTGCCCCGCTTGGCCGCCTTTGCAGGTTTGGCCTCTGCCGGGCGATCGAGCAGGACGGTCACCCCGGGCAGCTCGCGACCTTCGAGGAACTCGAGCGACGCGCCGCCCCCCGTCGAGATGTGCGTCATCCGGTCGGCGAGCCCCTGCTGCGTGACCGCCGCTACCGAGTCGCCACCGCCGACGACGACCGTCGCGCCCGCATCGGCGCGTTCGGCCAGCATCCGGGCGACGGCCCTCGTGCCATGCGCGAACGAAGGGATCTCGAAGACACCGAGCGGCCCGTTCCAGAAGACGGTCTGGACGTCAGAGAGCGCGTCGACCATCAAGTCCTGGCTGGCCTTGCCGAGATCGACGATGTGCCACGAGGCCGGGATCTTGTCCGCCTGGAGCGTCTTGTACTCCGTGCCGCGGGTGACTTCCTTGGCCACGATGACATCGACCGGGAGCACGACTCGGACCCCCTTCGCCTCCGCCGTGGCGAGGATTCGGCGAGCGTCGTCGGCGCGATCCGGCTCGGCCAGGCTCTTGCCGATCGCCTTGCCCTGCGCCAAAAGGAAGGTATTCGCCATCCCACCACCGAGGACGAGCATGTCGACCTTGGTGAGCAGGTGATCGATGACGCCGATCT
>JBDTNS010000152.1:0-5313 GCA_039933675.1 Chloroflexota bacterium | reverse complement strand
GGTTTGCCGCCAGCGACGACGGCCCGGCCGGCGAAGGGCGACCGGTGACGACGACTCGAGCCACATCCGGCCAGTCCGGCACGTCGGGCAAGACCGGCACGTCCGGAAAGTCCGGAAAGCCCGGAAAGTCCGGAAAGCCCGGCAAGACCGGCGACGCCTCCGAGCCCGGCGCGCCGTTCGAGCTGCCGAGCGAGCTCGCGATCGACACCGACGTGGCCCGCCGCGTCATCGGGGAGTTCATCCGTGGCCAGCTCGAGCAGGCAGGCTTCGAGCGCGCGCTCATCGGGCTCTCGGGCGGCATCGATTCGGCGGTGGTCGCCCATCTCGTGGCCGAGGCGATCGGCGCTGATCGGCTGCTCGCCGTCTTGATGCCCTACCGCAGCTCCTCGCCGGCCTCGCTGGCCGATGCCCGGGCGGTCATCGCCGATCTCGGGTGTGCGAGCGAGGGCGTCGACATCAGTTCCATGGTTGACGGTTATTTCGGCACCGACGTCGCGCCGGGAGCGGCCGGAGACGAGGGCCGCGCCGCGAGCTCGCTACGCCGCGGCAACCTCGCCGCGCGGATGCGGATGGCCGCCCTGTACGATCACTCGGTGACCTGGGGCGGGCTCGTCGTCGGGACCGGGAACAAGACCGAGACGCTCATCGGCTACACGACCATCTTCGGCGACGCGGCCTGCGCCTTCAATCCGATCGGCGATCTGTACAAGAGCCAGGTCCGCCAGCTCGCGGTCGCGCTCGGGGTTCCTGACGCGATCCTGCGCAAGGCGCCGTCCGCCGACCTGTGGCCGGGTCAGACCGACGAGGATGAGGGGGGCTTTTCGTACCCGGTCCTCGATCGGCTTCTTTTCTGGCGCGTCGACAGGCGGCGGTCGCTCGATGAGATGGTCGGGCTCGGGTTCGACGCGGCCATGGTCGCGCGTGTCGATCGGATGGTCGCCGCGGCCGAGTTCAAGCGCCAGGTCCCGCCGATCGCCAAGCTCGGGCCGCGGACGGCCGGCGTCGACTACCTCTATCCGCGACGGCGACCGGGGTCGGCGCGCGGGTGACGGTCGAAGAGCCGGCCGGCGGGGGCGCCCGGGGGACGTTGTTCGTCGTCGCCACGCCGATCGGGAACCTCGCCGACGTCACGCTGCGGGCGCTCGAGATCCTCCGCGAGGTGCCGCTGATCGCGGCCGAGGACACCCGCCATACGCGGCGGCTCCTCGATCGCCACGGGGTCGTCACCCGAACGACGAGGTACCACGCTCGGAGCGAGGTCGCGCGCACGAACGCGCTCCTCGAGCACCTGCGCGGCGGCGCGGACCTCGCGCTCGTGACCGACGCCGGGACCCCAGCCGTCAGCGACCCGGGCGCGGATCTCGTTGCGGCCTGGGCTACGGAGGGGGGAATTGTCGTGCCGATCCCCGGCGCGTCGGCGGTCCTGGCGGCCGTCGTCGCATCCGGGCTTGCGGGGCCGCGCTGGGCGTTCGAGGGCTTTCTGCCGCGCTCGGGTCGCGAACGCCGTGAGCGGATCGAGCGGATCGCGGACGACGATCGGGGGACGGTCGTGTTCGAGGCACCGGGCCGCGTGGCCGCGACACTCGACGACCTGGCCGCGGTCTGTGGCGCGGACCGTCCCGCGGCCGTCTGTCGGGAGCTGACGAAGCTGCACGAGACGATCGTGCGCGGGACACTCGGCGAGCTCGCCGAGGCGGCGACGGCCGGCCGCATCCCGGCGCGCGGCGAGTTCGCACTGGTCGTCGGCGGCTGGCCCGATGGCCGGCCGGTCTCGGCCGAGGCGGCGGTCGATGCACTGGTGGCCGCGCGCGCCGAGGTAGAGCGACTGGTGGAGGCCGGGACGGCGCGGGGCGAGGCAGCGCGGCGGGTGGCCGCCAACACCGGAATCTCGCGCCGGCATCTCTACGGGGCCGATCGAGTCCGATAGGATTCGGCGATGGCCGATGCCCAGCGGTCCGGCCTGCCCATCCTCGGCCAACTCTCCCGGCTGTCGGCCGGCGCCATCTGGGTCTCGCCTGGGTCGTCGGGCTGTCGACCGAACGGCTCGGCTCGATCGGGGGGCCGCAGGCCGGCAGGATCCTCAACGCGACCTTCGGGAACATCGCCGAGCTGATCATCGGGTTCTTCGCGCTCCAGGCCGGCCTCATCGTGCTCGCCCTCATCGGGCTCTTCGTGCCGGCCATCTTCGCGCTGACGACCCACGACCCGACGCCCGCCTCGATCACCCAGGAATCGATGCTCGTTCGCTCGTCCTGATCGCCGGCTACGTCCTGTCGCTCATCGCCATCGATGGCGAGATGAACTGGCTCGAAGGCGCACTGCTCACGCTGGTCTACGCGATCCTGGCAATTCCTTCTTCGATTTCGTTGCGGGCGCCCTCTAGACGGATGCGGCGACGGCGCGGAGGGGGTCGCGCCGCCGCCAGGGAACGTTCGGACGTTCAGGCCGCGGCGCCGGCGGTCGCCCCCTCCTCGAGGTCGTCGTCATCGTCGTTCGAGGTGCCTGGATCGAAGGCCGCCTCGGCGATCGGCTCGCTCGCCGGTGCCTCGCCGAGTGCCGCCGCCTGGGCGACGAGCGAGTCGGCGGACTGCTCGGCTTCGTAGTCCTTTTTCTTCCGACCGGACAGCATCTCGACGTGCGAGGCGACGATCTCGGTCTTCCAATGTCGGGCGCCCTTGTCGTCGTCCCACGAGCGCGTCTGGAGCCGTCCCTCGATGGCGACCTGCTGACCTTTGCCGAGATAGCGGCCGGCGATTTCTGCGAGGCGGTCCCATGCAACGACCGAGTGATATTCCGCCTTCTCCTTGCCGCCCCCGAGGAACTCGTTGCTGGCCACACTGAACGTCGTGACGTTCTTGCCCGAGGCGAGGCTGCGCATCTCCGGGTCGCGCGTGAGGCGCCCCGTGAGGAGGACCTTGTTCACGGTTCGATCTCCTTCCCGGTCGGCCGGCTGCGCCGATCTCGACCCTGCGTCTCCGGCGGGATGACGGGATGACGCTAGCAAGGAGCCCTGCACGGCCACGTATCAGCGGCTTACCGCGCAATCGTGGACAGGGCACTGGATGGCCGGTTCAGCCGGCCGCGCTCGCGGGCGAGCCCCCGATCGTTCACGCTAGGGTACGCACAGCCGAAGGTCGCAAAGACGTCGCGGCCAGAGCCTGGACGGAGGTCCGCTGATGGGTGCAAGCAGGGAGACGGTCATGGCGGTGGAGCAGGTGCTGGACCGCTTTGCCGATGCGTATGCGGCGAAGGACGTTTCGGCACTGCTCGGCTGTTTCGCGGTCGGCGACGACGGTGTGCTCATCGGGACCGGGGCGGACGAGTGGCGCGTCGGGGAGGCAGCCGTACGGGCGCAGGCCGAACGGGATTTCGCTCAGGCAGACGCGCTATCGGTCGAGTACCACGAGTTGCACGTCGATGGGATGGATGGCATCGCCTGGTTCGCTGCCAAAGGGACGGTCCGGGCGACTTTGGAAGGCGAGCCGTTCGAGGCGGCGGTGCGCCTGTCCGGCGTGCTCACCCACGAGGCGGACGCGTGGCTGATCGTCTCGGCCCATCTCTCGTTCCCGGCGGTCGAGCAGGAACCGGGGCACTCGTTCTAGCCGGCGCCACCCTGGGTGGAGTGGCGATCACTTCAAATCTTGACCTACCCATTCGATCCTGATGCGTCCACACTCTTACGGGACGATGAGGTCCCGCAGCGTTCCAGACTCGCGCTAGCACGGCGTCACCATGTGGTCCCGCCTGCCGTCGCCTTGGCAGGATCGGGTTCCACCCGATGGAGGTCACCATGGCAACGCATATCGCAGTCAAGGTGCGCCACTGGAAAGCGATCGTGGCCACAGCCGGCGTGATTGCGCTGACTTCTGGCTGCGCCGCGACCACGGCGACATCAAGCTCGGTCGCGGCAGCAACGGCGACTCCATCATCGACGATCGCCATCACACCGCCACCGTCGCCGTCACCGACGGCGACGCCGGCACCGACTGCCAAACCCACGCCCTTGCCACCGGCGAAGGCGTTGTGCGCAAGCGGTGACGGTGTCTTTCCGATGGTCACGTGTCAGCTCGCGGCGGGCACATACTCGACTGCCCCGCTTGTACCGGTCTTCCGATTCACTGTGGGCGCCGGCTGGGAGAACGACTTGGCTGGCATCAATGCCGGCCAGCTCACAAAGAAAAGTAAGACAAGCGTGACGGGCTTCGGCTGGGGAACCGGGATGAAGGCTCGAGATGGAACTGACATCGGGAAGTCGATCGACGCCATGCTGCAGTTCTTGGCCGCGCAATCGGGCGCGACCATGGCCGCTCCGGTATCGGTGACGATCGGCGGCGTTATCGGCCGCTCGGTCGACATCACGCTGAACAACTCCACCATCTTCTTTCGAGTCGGCAAGAGCGGGGCGTCCTTCAATCCTGGCGAGAAGTTGCGCATGCTGCTCCTGGAAGTCAATGGTGCCGTGGTGTTCATCAGCATTGAAGTCACCGAGGCGACGACGTTCGACAAGGAACTGGTCGCGGTTCAGCCCATTCTCGACAGCATTCTCTGGCAGTGAGTGGAGACGTGACGGCTTTGGGCGGCGGAAGAGGCTTCCCGGCTCGGAAGGCCCAGCGGTGCATCGGCGCACCACGAAACGAATGATTCTGAGTTGACGCGTCCGGTGCGGTGCTAGGGTTTCCCGACGGCTACCCGAGCCCTGGCGTGGCCCGCTTGAGGGAGGGATCGCGATGTTCCGACGTGGCGTGACCAGCTTGGCCAGAGCCGGGAGTGTCCTACTCGCGATCGGTGTGCCGACCACGATGGCCGGCGCGGCGACGACGACGAAGTCCGACACCCATGGCGTCTTCTTCCAGCTCGCGGATGGTTCCATCTCCGGCGGCGCCGAGTTCGGCATACAGGGCGGACAGGCCATCAACCGCCTCAGTGTCTTCAAGTTCGTTGTGGCTGATGTCGTCTGTTCCGACGGGAAGACGAGGATCACCTTGACCACGTTGCGGGCCTTTGCAGACTCGCCGGTGATCAAGATCTCCAAGGACCTCAAGTCTGCGACCGCCTCGGGCACCGTCTCCGGCCAAGAGGACATCTACAACGATTGCACCCAAACCGACACCTATAGCGATCTGACCTTCGGTGTCAAGATGAACTTCCACTCCACGAGCGGCATCACGACGACGAAGACCCATACGGTCACGAGATATCCGGACCGCTCGAAGGACGTCTTCGACGACACGTTCGCCTCCCGGGACGCCGCCGGCACCGTCGTGCTCGGAGGCACCAGCTACTCACCAGACGCGTCCATCGTGCACGAGGTTT
>JBDTNS010000151.1:0-5397 GCA_039933675.1 Chloroflexota bacterium | reverse complement strand
GCTTCTGGAGGATCATCGCGCTGATCTCCGGCGGCGTGTAGACCTTGCCGTCGGCGAGCTTGACGGCGACGCCGTCGCTCTTGGGATCCTTCTCGACCGTGTACGGGACGAGCTTGGCGCTGCGCTTGACCTCAGGGTCATCCCAGCGGCGGCCCATGAACCGCTTGATCGAGTAGACCGTGTTGGTCGGGTTCGTCACGGCCTGGCGCTTGGCCAGCTGGCCGACGAGACGCTCGCCGGTCTTGGTGAACGCGACGACCGACGGGACGGTCCGGCCGCCCTCCGCGGATGCGATGACGGTCGGCTCGCCGCCCTCCATGACGGCCACGACGGAGTTCGTCGTGCCCAGGTCGATGCCGATGATCTTGCCCATATCGAGTGCTGCTCCTTGTCGGGTGTTGGGTTCAGAACGTCGTTGTGTCGGTTGGCTCGTTGGCGTTGGTGGCCACGGCGACGAGCGCCGGGCGGATGACGCGGTCCCGAAGTCGGTACCCGCGTCGGATCTCTTCGACGATCTCGCCCTCGGCGCGGTCCGCCGCCGGGACGTTGGCGATCGCCTCGTGCTCGCGTGGGTCGAACGGACGTCCCGGCGAGCCATCGATGGTGGTCACGCCCTCGCTTTCGAGGAGGACGCGGAGCTTGCGATCGATTGCGGCGATCCCCTCGAACCAGGGATCGCCGGCGACCGAGGCGGGTCGCGCCTCGATGGCGCGATCGAAGTCGTCGGCGACCGTGAGCACCTTGCGGATCAGGTCCTCGCCGGCGAGCCCCGCGTCACGGGTTCGCTCCTCGGTCGTTCGACGCCGGAAGTTCTGGAACTCGGCGCGTTCGCGCTGGAGCGCGGCGAGGTACTCGTCGGCCGTACGGCGCGCTTCATCGCGCTCCGCGGTGAGGGCTTCGATCTGGGCGGTCAGCGCGCTCGGCGAGATGTCGATCTCGTCGATACGCTCTTCCGCCCGGGTGCGGGGTCGGTCAGGCATAGAGATGGTCCACCAGTTCGTTCATGAGACCGGACACGAAACGGACCGTGCCGATCGCCTGGGAATACGACATGCGCGTCGGGCCAAGCACGCCGACCACGCCGATGGCCCGGCCCGGTCGTCCGTACGGGGCGAGCACCAATGAGACGTCGCGCATGTCGAGCGGCTGGTTCTCATGGCCGATGTAGATCTGAACCCGCCCGGCACCCGCCACGCTGCCGACGAGCTGGCCGAGATACGCCCGGTTCTCGAGGGCGCTGAAGACGCGCCGCAGCTTGTCACTCTGGGCGAACTCCGGGGCCTCCATCACGTTGAGGAGCCCGTCGCTGAAGACTTCCTCGATGGCCGCCCCGTCGTACGCGCGGACAACCTTGACGACCCGCTCCCCGACCCGCCTCGCCAGCGACTGGACGCGATCGTCGTCGCGCAGCGTCGCGAGGCGAGCCTCTGCCCGCATCGCTGTCTGGTTGGCGAGTCGCTCGTTGAGGATCGCTGCGACCGCGTTGAGCGTCGGCTGGTCGATCGGCTCGTCTGCGTCGAGGGTGATGAGCGCCTGCTTGATCGCGCCTTCGCGGAGGACGAGGATCAGGCTGGCCATCCGTTCGTTGATGGCGACGAGATCGATCCGCCGGATATGTGCGTCGCGCGGCTTGGCCGGTGTCGCGAGACCGGCTGAGCGGGTCATCGACGCGAGCGTCGTGGCCGCGAGGCGGAACCAGTGCTCGCTGGCGAACTCGACCTGGCCGAACTGGTGCCGGATCATCAGCTGCTCGACCGCGGGAAGCGGGACGGCCTCGGCGATCGATTCGACATAGAAGCGGTAACCCTGGTCGGTCGGGATACGCCCGGCCGACGTATGGGGATGGGTCAGGAGTCCGTTGGCCTCGAGCTCCGCCAGGATGCTCCGGACGGTCGCGCTGGACACGCCGAGCTGATAGCGCTCGACGAGTGCCTGACTGCCGACCGGCGTGGCGGTCGTGACATATTCCTCGATGACGGCCCGAAGGATCGCCTGCATGCGAAGGTCCAGGGGGCCGAGTGGGCGACGATTCCGACGCGCCAAGGGCCGATCTCCCAAATGGTTAGCACTCTATGGTGGAGAGTGCTAACGCGTTGACGGCATCGTAGCAGTCCAACGGATCGAGTGTCAACGGACGGCTCGCTCAGACCAGCCGGCTGAACAGCTCGTTCGAGAGGAGCCGGCCGCGGGTCGTCAGGACGATCCGATCGTCCTCGGTCACCTCGACCAGCTCGGCCGCCAGTGCCCAGCCGAACGCATCCGCCAGGGGGGCCTCGAGCGCGCTCGCGAGGGGGACGCCGCGGTCGGTCCGAAGACCCAGGATGACGGCCTCGGCGGCCTTGGTCGCAGGATCGATCGCCTCCGAATCTCCCGGCGGGAGGCTGGGTGGACGGCCGTCCGCCGGGGCGAGCGCCGCGAGGTACCCCTCGAGCCGGGCCGCGTTCCAGCGCCGCGTGGCGCCGTCGAACGCATGCGCGCCGGGCCCGACCGCCTCGTATGGCCGGCGCTCCCAGTAGACGAGGTTGTGCCGGCTCTCATGGCCGGGCCGCGCCCAGTTGCTGATCTCGTACCCGCGCCAGCCATCCCGTGCGAGCCGATGCACGGCGTGGTGGTACTCGGCTGCCGCCCGGTCCTCGTCCTGGACGGGTCGTGCCGCCGCCCGCCAGCGACGGGCGCCGCTGGTCGTGGGTAGGTGGTCGCCATCGCGCCCGGTCAGGCCCTCGGCGTCGGGGTCGTCGAGCGTCAGCGCGTAGAGCGACAGGTGGTCGGGTGCGAGCGTCAACGCCGACTCGAGTGTGTCGATCCAGTCGACCAGGCTCGCCTCCGGCGCGTCGTACAGGAGGTCGAGACTGACCGACTCGATCCCCGCCGCTCGCGCCTCGGCGACGGCCGTCACGACGTCCACCACCCGGTGCCGCCGGCCAAGCCGCCGCAGACCGGACACCGACATCGACTGCGCCCCGATCGAGAGCCGGGTCACACCGGCCGCACGCAGGCCGGCGGGATCGCCGCGTTCATCTGGTCCCGGGTTCGCCTCGAGCGTGACCTCGGCTCCCGGCGCGATGCCATAGCGGGTCTCGACGTGGCGGACCAGGCTGCCGACCGCATCGGCCGACAGGAGTGACGGCGTCCCTCCCCCGAGATAGACCGTCTCGAGCGCCGGGCGCTCCCGCCCGAAGCGCGCATCCAGGGCGTCCGCCCGCAGGTCCAGTTCGGCATGGAGCGCATCGACGAACGCGGCGATGCGTGCGCGTGGCCCGCGCGCTGCTGCCCCGGCATAGACCACGAAGTCGCAGTACGGGCAGAGCGAGACGCAGAACGGGATGTGGAGATAGAGCGCGACCGGCGGTACCGCCAGCGCGAAGTTCGCCGCCGGCGATGGCAGCGCCGCGTTCACCGGTCCCTGGACGAGGGCTCCCGCGACCCGATGACCCGCCAGCCGTCGGGCGGTCGTCGTCGTTTCTCGATCTCCTCGACCTCCCGGCCACGCGGTTTCGTCTGGCCGGTATGCCCGGTGCACAGGAAGACGGCGAAGCGCGTGATCGCATGACCCAGGAACGCGGCGGCAATCCCGCCTGTGGCGACCGTCAGCCAGCCCCCGAGCAGCCCCATCCCCATGGTCAGGACGAGGAGGTAGCGGTCGCGGCCGGGCGCCCCGAGTCGGGTCGCCAGGGTATAGACGATCGCCTGCGTGAAGTTGGCGAGGGTCGGGTTTGCACCGCCGACCAGGAGGAGCCCGAATAGGGCGCCGCGGAACGCCGCCTCGTCGATGAACGCGGTGGCCATCGAGTTGAGCAAGGCACCGGGGTATGAGGAGGTCTCCGGGAAGCGGATCCGGTGGTAGCGATACGAGGCGAATCCGGCGGCCACGAGGACGCCTAGCAACCCGTAGGCGATCCCGCCGAGCACCGCGCCAAGCCGGTTCCCGGATCCGAGGAAGAGGTCCGCCTGCGGTGACGGATGGATGAGGATGATTGCAAGCGCGATCCCGACGCCGAGCGCGTACCAACCCAGCCGCCGCCGGACCCGCGGGCGCTCGCCGTCGCGAGTCGCCTCGTAGTACTCGGCCGTCCCGAACTTCTCGGCGTCGAGCCGGAGCAGGACCAGAAGCAGGGCGAGTCCAACCGCGATGAGCGACCGGGCGAGCGTGACGAAGTCGTCCATCGGGCGTCTATCCCTCGTCCATCCGGAGCATCGCCAGGAACGCCTCCTGCGGGATTTCCACCGAGCCGACCCGCTTCATGCGCTGCTTGCCTTCCTTCTGCTTCTCGAGCAGCTTGCGCTTGCGGGTGATGTCGCCACCGTAGCACTTGGCGAGCACGTTCTTCCGCATCGCGCGCACCGATTCCCTTGCGATGACATTCGAGCCGATCGTGGCCTGGATCGGGATCTCGAACATCTGGCGCGGGATGAGCTGCTTGAGGCGTTCGGTCAGGGCACGGCCGGTTGACTGGGCACGGTCGCGATGAACGATGAGCGACAAGGCATCGACCGGTTCGCCGTTGACGAGGATGTCCACCTTGACCAGGTTCGCCGCGCGATAGCCGAGCTCCTCGTAATCCATCGAGGCATAACCCTGGCTGCGGCTCTTCATCTGGTCGAAGTAATCGATGATCAGCTCGGCGAGCGGCATCTCGAAGTGGAGGACGACGCGGGTGGGGTCGAGGTATTCCATCGTCATGAACTCGCCGCGCCGGTTCGTCGAGAGCTCCATCAGCGAGCCGATGTACTGGCTCGGGGTGATGAGGCTCAGCTTGACCCACGGCTCCTCGAGGACCTCGATGTCGGTCGGGTTGGGGAGGAGGGCTGGATTGTCGACCACGACCGGCGGGCGGCCCAGCGTGCGCTGGACGTGGTATTCGACCGACGGCGCCGAGGCGATGAGATCGAGCGCGAATTCGCGTTCGAGCCGCTCCTGGACGATCTCCATGTGGAGCAGGCCGAGGAACCCGCAGCGGAACCCGAACCCGAGCGCCACCGAGCTCTCTGGCGTGTAGGTGAAGCTCGCGTCGTTGAGGTGGAGCTTCTCGAGAGCGTCGCGGAGGAGCGGGTAGTCCTCGCCGCTGACCGGGTAGATGCCGGCGAAGACGAGGCTCTTGGCCTCCTGGTAGCCGGGGAGCGGCGCGTCGGCCGGGCGCGCGACGGTCGTCAGCGTGTCGCCGACCTGCGCATCGCGGACGCTCTTGAGGCCCGTCGCCACGTAGCCGACCTCGCCGGCGACGAGCCGCTTGACCGGGACGAGCTGCGGCCGGAACACGCCGAGCTCGAGCGGATCGGCCTCGGCGCCACTGGCCATCAGGCGGACGGCCTCGCCCGTACGCAGGGTGCCCTGCGCGAGCCGAACGTAGACGACCACGCCCTTGTAGGCGTCGTAGTGGCTGTCGAAGATGAGGCCCT
>JBDTNS010000150.1:0-5400 GCA_039933675.1 Chloroflexota bacterium | reverse complement strand
GACCTGGTACGCCTCGTTGATCTCCTTGAACCGCTCCTGCGCGTCCGCGTCGGTGTTGACGTCGGGGTGCCATTGCTGGGCCAGCTTGCGGAAGGCGCGCTTGAGCTCGGCGTCGGTCGCTGTCCGCTCGACGCCGAGGATCAGGTAGAAGTCACGTTCGGTGGTGGCCACGAATTCGAAGGATACGGGAGGTCGGCACCGACCGGGGTTGGACTCCCGGCTACTGTCGCCCCGGAACCCCGCCGAGCACCCGCGCTCGGGCCACGATCGCCTCGAACATCGGCGCGGTAAGGCGCCCGGTGAACGTGTTCTGCTGGCTCGGGTGGTACGTGCCGAGGAGCAGGTACGGCCCGATCGTCGCCTCGGCACCGTGACCGAACCGCGGCTTCGGGCGCGCGACGTGACCCTGGGTCGCCAGCACCCGAAGCGCCGCGTCCCAGCCGAACTGCCCGAGGGCGACGATGACACGGACGTTCGGAAGCAGCGCGATCTCTCGGGCCAGGAACGGCGCGCACTCGTCCCGCTCCTCGACGGTCGGCTTGTTGGCGGGCGGCGCGCAGCGGACCGCGGCGGCGACGTACGTGTCGGTCAGGGTCAGGCCGTCATCGGCGCGGCGCGAGACCGGGCGATCGGCGAGACCCTGGGCGTGCAGGACGGGCCACAGGAAGTCGCCCGAAGCGTCGCCGGTGAAGACGCGCCCGGTCCGGTTACCGCCGTGCGCCGCCGGTGCGAGCCCGACGAGCAGGATCCGCGCGTCGGGGTCGCCGAACCCGGGTACCGGACGACCCCAGTACGTCTCTCCGCGGAAGCGCGCCACCTTCTCGCGGGCGGCCCACTCGCGCCACGCGACAAGCCGTGGACAGCGTCGGCATGACACGATCTCGGCGGTCAGCGTCGCCAGGCCCGCTGCGGCCCCGCCGGCGGCCGGCGCGGCGCGGTCGGTCACCAACTACTCGCTACTTGAGCAGGAGCTTGTCGATCCGGCGAGACGTCACGGCCAGCCCGACGAACCCCATCGTCGCCAGGTAGGCAACGTGGAAGAGCAGGACCGGCGAGATGGCGCCGACCGCGAGCGAGCGGAGGAGATCGACCCCCTGGTACAGCGGCGTCAGCTCGACGAAGACCCGCAGCGCCGCCGGATACGCGTCGATCGGGTAGAACGTGCCCGAGAAGAGGAACATCGGCAGGACGAAGAGCTGGATGAGGTCGAAGTCCTGCCACGTCCGCATGAACGACGTCGCGGCCATTCCGACCGCGCCAAAGGCGAACCCGACGAGGAGCGCGGCCGGCACCGCGAGGATCACCCACGGCGAGGCGAGAAGACCGAAGATCGCCATCACGGCCATGAACCCGATGCCGTACAGCCCGCCCCGGATGAGTGCCCAGCCGAGCTCCCCGAGCGCGATGTCGCCGGGCGACAGCGGCGTCGAGAGGATCGATGTGAACGTCTTGTTGTAGTTGAGCTTGAAGAAGAAGTTGAACGTGCTCTCGGTGATCGCCCCGTTCATCGCGGCGCTCGCCAGGAGGGCCGGCGCGACGAACAGCTGGTAGCTGATCGCCTGGCCGCCCGGCCCCGGGATCGTCCCGATGAGGGCGCCGAGTCCGAACCCGATCCCAAGCAGGTAGAAGAGGGGCTCGAAAAAGCCCGACAGCAGGACCATCCAGCTGTGCCGGTAGACATACACGTTGCGCTCGATCAGGCGGAACGAACGGCGGCTCCCGATGCTGAAGCTCGGGGCGATGCGAAGCGCGGTCATCCGCGCACGAGCCGGGCCGTGACGGTGCGGACCGTCAGCCAGGCCCCCACCGCGGTCAGGGCCACGAGGTACACGACGTGAGCGACTGCAGCCACCGGGTCATTCGCGATCGTCCCGAGCGAGAGACCGCGGGTCAGGGCGACGCCGTGGAAGAGCGGCGTGAGCCAGGCCAACGCCTGCAACGCCGCCGGGAGCGAGCTGATCGGGAAGAACGTCCCGGAGAACAGGAAGAGCGGGGTGATCCCGAAGCGGAAGATCGTCGAGAACCGGTCCGGCGTCGACTGGGTCGCCGCGAACGCCGCAAGTGGCCCCGCGAACGCCAACCCGGTCAGGACCGAGGCCGGGATCGCCAGGACGATCAGCAGCGCCTGCGCCGCGCCGAACACCACGATGACCAGCACGAAGATCGAACTGATGAGCGTCAGCCGGGTCGCGATCCACAGCAGGCTGCCGAGGGCGATGTCGCGCGGCGTGATCGGCGTCGCGTACATGGCGTGGAAGATCTTGTTCCAGACCAGCCCGGCCATGATCTGGAAGGTCGATTCGAACGCCGCCGCCTGCATCGCGGTCGCGGCGAGGAGGCCCGGGGCGAGGAAGACGAGGTACGGGACGCCGCCGAGCGACGCGCTGTTCGACACGTACCCACCCAGCCCGACCCCCATCGCGGTCAGGAACAGGATCGGCGAGAGGAACGAGCTGAAGATCGTCGCCCGATAGGTGCGCCGGTACTGAATGAAGCGATGCTCGAAGACGCGTCCGATCGTCGACTGGGGATGCGCCCGTGCGGTCATGCCGGCCGCCTCATTCGATCAGGGAGCGGCCGGTCAGCCGCAGGAAGACGTCCTCGAGCGACGACCGGCGGACAAGGACCGTCTCGGGCCGGAGACCGCGCTGGTGGACCGCGACCGACGCCGCCTCACCGTCGTTGGCGTAGAGCAGGACGCGGTCGGGGAGGTGCTCGACCCGCTCCGCGATCCCATCGAACTGGCCGTCGAGCGTCTCCGCCACACCCGGCGGGAAGCGCAGCTCGGTCACCTCGCGGGTCGAATACTGCTCGATGAGCTGGCGCGGGCTTCCCTCGGCGACGATCTTCGCCTTGTCCATGACGACGAGCCGGTCGCACAGCTGCTCGGCCTCGTCCATGTAGTGCGTCGTCAGGACGAGGGTCACGCCGCGCTGCTTGAGACGATAGAGCCGGTCCCACAGGAGGTGGCGCGCCTGCGGATCGAGCCCGGTCGTCGGCTCGTCGAGCAGCATGACCGTCGGCTCGTTGATGAGCGAGCGGGCGATCGTCAGGCGGCGCTTCATCCCGCCGGAGAGCGGCTCGACCTTGTCGTTGGCACGCTCCGTCAGCTGCGCGAACTCGAGCAGCTCGTCGGCCCGGCGCGCGACCTCGGGCCGGCTGAGGCCGAAGTAACGCCCGTAGATCGACAGGTTCTCCCGGACGGTCAGCTCCGTGTCGAGGGTGTCCTGCTGCGGCACGACGCCGAGGTTCGCGCGGATCTGCGGACCCTGGGTTGCGGGGTCCATCCCCATCACCGAGAGCGTGCCGTCGCTGATCGGCGAGACGCAGCCGATCATCCGCATCGTCGAGGTCTTGCCGGCCCCGTTAGGCCCGAGAAATCCGAACGATTCGCCGCGCGCGACGTCGAAGTCGATGGCGTCGACGGCGACGAACTCGCCGAACCGCTTGGTCAGGCCGCGGGCATGGATGAGCGGAGTCGAAGGGGTCTCGGACATGGGGGCGCATGGTACCGCAGGAGGGCGCCGAACGGTCATGCGGTGGTTCTAAAACGTGCTACGATGCGGTAGCACATCGCCCGGCAGGGCCGACATTCAAGACTCCGAAGACACTACGAGGCAGACCATGGCCACGATCCCCGAGCCCGTTGCGAAGCTGCTCGATGCGGCGCTCGTCGGCGAGCTCACCGTCATCGACGGCGAAGGACGTCCCGTCACCTACCCACTCATCCCGTTGTGGGACGGCGAGCGGGTCTACCTGACCTCCTCGACGCTGTTCAGCCGCAAGCTCGAGCACATCCGCGGCAATGCCAAGGTTTCACTCTCGATCACCGACCCGACCGCGGTCGGCGGCGCGATCGATCGCGCGACGATCCAGGGCGATGCCCGGGTCATCGAAGAGGATCCGCACGGCGGCTGGGAGCGCCTTCTCCCCATCTGGGAGAAGAAGGAGCCCTCGATCGTCTACTTCCTCAAGGCGCGCGTCGCGCTCCCGCTCTTCTTCGAGCGGGCACTCATCGAGATCACCCCGCGACGCGTCCTGTACTGGTCGGACGGCGATCCGGCCAGCGAGCCCGCCGTGACGCTGGTCGGCAAGCAGGCCGCGTGATGCGCAGCACCCCAGCGCTCGATGCCCGGACCGGGATCGAGAAGCTCGCCACCTATCCCTACCAGATCCTGACCTGGGTCGACGACGCGGGTTACCCGGTGAGCGTCGCGGTCGATGCCCGGGTCGACGTTGCCGAGTTGCGTGTCCGGTTCGAGGCACCGGCCGGTCTGACCGTCCCGGCCGACCGCGAGGTTTCGCTCACCGGATCCCACATCCGACCGCAGCCCGGCTACGGGTATGACGAGCGTCGTCACGTGACGGTCTGGGGCCTGGCCACGGTCAGCGGCACCACCGTCGCGGTCGTCGGCCGGAAGGCGTGGGGCTGGGATGAGGCCGAGGTCCCCTTCTTCGAGTATTCGGAACGATCGGTCGGCAAGTCGCGGGCCTACTTCGATGCGCTCTCGGCCGAACGCGGGACGCCGGTCAAACCCAGGCTCTCGTTCGGGTTCCTGACGCTGCGGACGACGCGGCTCCCGTTCCTCACCGCGACGATCGTGCCGGTTCTGTTGGGCATCCTGATCGCCGCGTCGCGCGGGTCGTTCGATCTCGTCGCGGCCATCCTCACGATCATCGCAGCGTCGTTCGTCCAGCTCGGGCTCAACGTGGCCAACGACGTCTTCGACACGATGTCCGGCGCCGACGACGCCAACGTCACGCCGACCCAGTTCTCGGGCGGCTCACGGGTCATCCAGTACGGGCTCGTCAGCCTCCGCCAGATGGCGACGCTGTCGACAATCTTCTACGTCCTCGCCGGACTGATCGGGTTGATCCTGCTGGCGACTCACGGTTCGACGGCACTGCTTGCCATCGGGATCGTCGGGTTCATCGTCAGCCTCGGCTACACGGCGCCGCCGCTCAAGTTCGTCTATCGCGGGCTCGGCGAGATCGCCGTGGCACTTGGGTTCGGGCCGCTGATGCTGCTGGGCGCCTACGTCGTCCAGACGGGCGGATCGATCGCCTGGGAGCCGGCCGTCGCCTCGATCCCGGTCGCGCTGCTCGTCTCGCTCATCCTGTACGTCAACGAGATTCCCGATCGTCGCGGCGACGCGCGAGCCGGCAAGCGAACCCTCCCGGTCCGCTTCTCCCGGGAAGCCGTCATCGGCGGGTACAACGTGGCCGTGGCTGCCGCGTACGTCGTCCTCGTGGTCGGGGTCGTGGTTGGCGCGCTGCCGGTCACGGTCCTCCTGATGCTCCTGACGATCCCCCTCGCGCTCAAGGTCTCGCGTGGCCTCGCGCCGAACTACGAGAACCCGTACGGCCTGATGGCGATCATGGGCACCAACGTCCAGCTCC
>JBDTNS010000149.1:0-5404 GCA_039933675.1 Chloroflexota bacterium | reverse complement strand
GATCACCGTCGTCGCTCCCGACACCAACCAGAGTGCCGTGGGCCACCAGAAGACGTTGATGCGCCCGCTGCGCGTGCGCGAGCGGACCCTCGGTGACGGCTCGCTCGCCTATTCCGTCGACGGCTCGCCGACCGATGCGGTCAGCCTCGCCTTTCTCGGCTACTTCGGCCACGGCTTCGACCTTGTCGCGGCCGGGATCAACTACGGCGCCAACCTCGGCGACGACATCACCTACTCGGGGACCGTCAGCGCGGCGATGGAGTCGGTCATCAACAACTGCCCGGCCTTCGCAATCTCGCAGGAGTACTACGAGCATCCAGACTTCAGCCTCGCCGGCCGAGCGGCGACGACGGTCGCCCGCAACATCCTCGAGCACGGACTCTCGCCCGGCGAGCTGATCAACGTCAACGTGCCGGCGGTCCCGCTCGACGAGTTCGACGGGGTCGAGGTGACCCGCCTCGGCAAGCGCGTCTACCAGGATCAGCTCATCGAGCGGCAGGACCCGCGCGGGATCCCCTACTTCTGGATCGGCGGCCCGCCGCCCTCCGGGCTCGCCGTCGAAGGGACCGACTTCCACGCCGTGGTCAACCGCCGCATCGCGGTCACGCCGATCCATCTCGACCTGACCGGCCGCCGGCTGCTGAAGCGGTTGAAGATGTGGGATTGGCAGCTGCCGAACGCACCGACCGAAGCGGGTCCGGAGGCGCCAGACGATCACGTCGACGCGGCCGAGGTCGAAGCCGCCGAAGAGGCTGGTAACCTCGAGGTCGCCGAAGCGCCCGAGCCGGCATGACAGATGGCAGGCGTGTGCAGTGCGCGGAGCCAGCGCTGCAAGGTGGTTTGTGGTCACCCGGCCGTACGATCCCCTCCCGACCCAGCGGTACCGATCCAGGAGGTCCCATTCGATGGACGACGTCTCGAAGACAGCATCGCCAGCTCAAGCCGTCCAGGCCTCGGGCTCTGTCGACCCGACAGCAATTGCCAGTCTCGGCCCGGCCGTCGACCGCGTCGGTGGCATCGACGGACTCCTCGCCAAGCTTCGAGCCGGCGGGCTCGGTGGAGCGGTCGATTCGTGGGTCGCCAAGGGACCAAACGCGACGGTCGATCCGACCCAGCTCGGGGCCGCCCTGGGGCCGGACACGGTTCAACACCTCTCCGCAGGCTCCGGTCTGAACGTCGCCCAGCTCCTGCCGCTGCTGGCCGCCTTCCTGCCCCAGATCATCGACATGCTCACGCCCAATGGCCACGTTCCGAGCGGCGGGCTCAACGGGACCACGGCCGGGGCGGGGACGGACCTGGGGGCCCTTCTCGGCAACCTCCTCGGCGGATCGGGATCGGCCGACATCGGTGGCTTGCTGGGCGGGATCCTGGGCGGCGACACAAACCGCTGACGCGATCGGCCGACGGGCCCGGCAGTCCGCCCGGGCCTATTTGCCGAGGAAGGCCCGAATCCCGGACACGAGCCCCATGGCGTACCGGTCACGCCCCGTCGTGCTGGTCATCCGGGCCGCGTCGCCGGCGTTCTTCATGTTGCCCGTCTCGACCATGACGACCGGGACGTCCGACATGTTCAGGGTCCCCAGATCGGTGCGGGTCACGATGCCATTTCGCGCGTAGTAGTTGGCCTGCGGAATGCCGGCTGAGAGCAGGCCACCACGGACCGCGGTCGCTAGCCTCGATGAGGCGGTCATGATGTCGTCGGTGTAGCCCCGAACGTAACCCGGCCTCATCACGAAGAAGCCGCGATCGGCTGACGCCGCGCCGTCGGCGTGGATGCTGAGCGTCAGGCGAGCATGGACCTTGGCCCCGAACCTGCCGCGGACATCAACGCACGGTCCGACGCCGGTGTCGGTCGAGCGGTCCAGATAAACGGTGGCACCGAGCGCCTCGAGGCGCGCCTTGACCCGCAGGGCGACGAGGAAGTTGAACCGATGTTCGGGGTATCCCGACCGGGTCGTCGTTCCGACCGTGTTGCAGGGCTTCCAGCGGTTGCCGATCCAGACCAGGCGGTTGATCGTCGCGAGGTGTGCCGTGCTGCCGCCGTTGTGACCGGGATCGATGGCGATGACGATGCCGGACAGCGGGAGTGTGGCGGCATTGCCGAGCGCGGTCGGCTGCAGTCCGGTCGAAGCGGCCGCGAGGACGATCGCGAGCAGGGTTCGCAGCATGGAACTCACTGTAGGGCCCATCGATGGAGCCGGCCATGGTCCATTCGGACGCGATTCGTCCCGGCCATGCCCTCATTTCAGCGGCGCCGCCTACCGAGGTCGGCAGCGATCTCGCGGGCTGCGTTCTGGCCGTTCTGGCCGGTGATGCCGCCACCGGGATGCGCACCGGCGCCGGCCAGGTAGAGCCCCTCGAGCGCGAGGCGATACCGGGCGTGGCCGAGGAGCGGCCGCCACAGGAAGAACTGGTCGAGCCCGTGCTCGCCGTGCATCGGGTGTCCGCCGGTCAACCCGTAGTCGCGCTCGAGATCGACCGGCGTCACGACCTGGCGGACGGTCACGAGCTCCGCGAGACCCGGCGCGTAGCCGTCGAGGGTTCGGACGACGAGGTCACCGAACGGCTCCCGCGCGTCCTCCCACGTGCCCTCGCGCAGGTGGTTCGGTGCCGACTGGACGATGACGCTCATCACCTGCGTGCCGGGCGCCGCGCCCGCGACGAGCGAGGGGTCGGCGAGCGACGGGATCGTCGCCTCCATGATCGGGTTGTCGGACGGGCGGCCGTACTTGGCGGCGTCGTGCGCACGCTCCATCGCTTCGATCCCGGGGGCGATGAGGATGCGCCCCCGCAGGAGTCGCGGGTCACCGTCCGCAGCTGGGAAGACGGGCGTGCCGGCGAGGACGAGGTTCACCTTCGCGACCGTGCCGGGCGTCCGGATGTTCCCGGCGCGCCAGAGGAGGCTGGGGCCGATCGCGACCGGGTCGGCGAGCCGCGTGAGGGCCTGCTTCGGGTCGATCCCGGCAACTACCGCTCGGGCGGTCAGCTCCTCGCCGCCGGCGAGGACGACGCCGGTCGCCCGGCCGTCGCGCGAGGCGATCGAGACGACGTCCGCGCCGGTCCGGATCTCGACGCCGGCTTCCCGTGCCGCCCCCTCGAGCGCCGCGATGAAGGCGCCCGGTCCGCCGCGCGCGAAGACCGTCTGGCCTGCGACCCCGCCGTCGTTGCCGGCCGAGTCACCGAGCATCACCGCGGTCGTCCCAGCCGACCACGGTCCCATTGCCGTGTACTGGACACCGCGCCACGCGATCGCCGCCTGGAGCCCGTCGGACTCGAACCACTCGGCCACGAAATCGGCGACCGCCATCGGGAGGACGCGAGTGATCGTGCGCGCGTCGTCGCGCCCGAGCCCCCGGAACGTCCGGCCGAGCTTGAGACCCGCGAGCGCGTCGCCGAGCCCGGGCGACTCGATTTCGGGCGGCGTCTGGGCGGCGATATCGCCGAGGAAGCCGGCCAGCGAGCGCACGAGCCGATCGAACGCGGGATAGCGGTCGGCGTCGGTGGCGGACCGGGCGCGCAGACCCTCGGCCGTTTGCGCGGCATCGCCCCACAGGACGACGGCACGGCCATCCGCCCCGGGCGCGAAGGCCCGCACCTCCGGCCCGACGAGCGAGAGCCCGTGACGTTTGAGGTCGAGGTCACGGACGACCGATGGCCGGAGCCGCCCAACCGTGTGCGCCAGCGTCGGGACCCGCGCGCCCGGAGCGATCTCGGAGGTCCGGGCGGCGCCGCCGAGCGTCTCGCGACGTTCGAGGACGACGGTCCGCAGCCCTGCCTTGCCGAGGTACACGGCGGTCACGAGCCCGTTGTGGCCGCCACCGATCACGATCGCGTCGTAGTGGTTGGCCTTCGCCCCGCTGATCGCCACGGGTCAGGCCACCTTCCGGCCGCGCGCCCGAAGCACCTCGAGCGCGGCGATCCGGCCGTTGGCGCCCATGATCCCGCCGCCGGGATGGGTGGATGAGCCGCACAGCCACAGGTCGCGGAGCGGCGTTCTGAATCGGGCGTAGCCCGGAACTGGCCGGTTGAAGAAGAGCTGCTCGAGCGACAGCTCGCCCTGGAAGATGTTGCCCTCGGTCAGGCCGGTCGTGCGCTCGATGTCGAGCGGCGTCTGGACGTCGCGGAAGAGGATGCTGTCGCGGAACTTCGGGGCGAATTCCGCGATCCGGTCGACGACCGCGTCGCCGAATGCCTCGCGCTGGTCGTCCCATGTCCCGAGCCCGGGCGCCAGCTTGTACGGCGCGTACTGGACGAAGCAGCTGATGACGTGCTTGCCGGGGGGCGCCAGCGTCGGGTCGACCAGGGTCGGGATGATCATGTCGATGTATGGCTTGCGGCTGAAGTGGCCGTACTTCGCGTCGTCGTAGGCGGTCTCCATGTCGCCGATCGACGGGCTGAAGCTGATCGCGCCACGCAGATGCTCGCCGGCACCCGGGAGACAACTGAAGTCCGGGAGCCGGTCGACCGCGAGGTTGACCTTTCCCGACGAGCCGCGGAACTTGAACCGGCGAACCTCGTCCTCGAACGAGGGCTCGAGGGTCCCGGGCTCGACGAGACCGAGGAAGGTACGCCGGGCGTCGAGCGAGCTCAGGATCGAATCGGCGTGGATCTCCTCGCCCGATTCGAGCGCGACGCCGATCGCGCGCCCGCCCTTGACGATGACGTTGGCGACCGCGGCATTCGTCCGGATCACGGCACCGAGGGCACGCGCCGCGCTGGCGATCGCGTTGCTGACGCCGCCGGTCCCGCCCTTCGGGATCCCCCAGGCGCGGAACGCCCCGTCGATCTCGCCCATGTAGTGATGGAGAAGGACGTACGCCGTCCCGGGGCTCTTGACGCCCTGGTAGGTGCCGATGATCCCCGATGCCGCCATCGTTGCCTTGAGCGGATCGGTCTCGAACCACTGGTCGAGGAACTCCGAGGCGCTCATCGTCATGAGCTGGACGAACACGGCCTGCTGGCGCTGCGGCAGGTGCTGAAAGCGGCGCGCGAGACCGGCGAGCGGCAGGAACGGCCGCGGATCGAGGCTCGTGATGTCCGGCGGCGTGATGGCGAGGATCGGCTTGATGAAGCGGGCCATCTCGACCATCAGCTGGCCGTATTCCTCATAGGCCTCGGCATCGCTCGCCGACCAGCGGCGCAGCTCGCGGATCGTCCGGCCGTGGTCGTTGACCCGCCACAGGTAGTCGCCGCCGCCCGCCGCCGGGCCTTTGCCTCTGGGGCCATTGCCTTTGGGGCCGCTGCCCTTCGGCAGCGGCGTGAACGTGCCGTCGAGCGGGAGGATATCGAGGCCGTGCCTGGGGAGCTGGAGGTCGCGGATGACCTCGGGCCGCAGCAGGCTGACGACGTAGCTGAAGACCGAGAAGCGGAAGCCCGGGAAGAGCTCCTCGGTGACCGCGGCGCC
>JBDTNS010000148.1:0-5482 GCA_039933675.1 Chloroflexota bacterium | reverse complement strand
GACGTCCTCGACCCGGCGCTCCTGCGCCCGGGCCGCTTCGACCGCCAGGTCATCCTCGATCGGCCGGACATGCGCGGCCGGACCGAGATCCTCAAGGTCCATACCAAGGGCAAGCCGCTCGACAAGGGTGTCGAGGTCGAAGGCGTCGCCCGCCAGTCGCCTGGCTTCTCCGGCGCCGACCTGGCGAACCTCGTCAACGAAGCGGCGATCCTCGCCGCGCGACGCAACAAGAAGGTCATCGGGATGTCGGAGTTCCAGGAGGCCCTGGAACGGATCGTCGCCGGACCGGAGCGCAAGTCGCGAGTGATCTCCGACGCGGAGAAGGCGATCATCGCCTACCACGAGGGCGGCCACGCGGTCGTCCAGCGGATCCTGCCGAAGTGCGACCCGGTCTCCAAGGTGACGATCATCAGCCGCGGCATGGCCCTCGGCTACACGATGGCGCTCCCGCAGGAAGACCGCTATCTCCAGTCGAAGACCGAGTTCGAGGACAAGATCGCCGGGCTTCTTGCCGGCAACGTCGCCGAACGCCTCATCTTCGGCGACACGACTACCGGCGCAAGCAACGATATCGAGAAGGCGACCGACCTGGCCCGCCGGATGGTCACCGAGTTCGGGATGAGCGACAAGCTCGGCCCACTCTCGTTCGGCAAGCGCGACGAAATGATCTTTCTGGGCCGCTCGATGGGCGAGCAGCGCGATTACAGCGACGAAGTCGCGCGGACGATCGATGAAGAGGTTCGGGCCATCATCGACAAGGCCTACGAAAGAGCGACCGAGGTGCTCACCACGCATCGGGACAAGCTCGTCGCCCTCGCCGAGAAGCTCGTTGCCGAAGAGACCGTGGATTCCGACGGGTTCGAGGCGCTCTTCAGTGACATGCCGGCCAAGGAGAACATCCACGGGATCCCGGTGATCGTCGGTCCCGGCCAGCCGATCGCGGAACCCAACCCGCAGCCGGCCTGATCGATCGGGTCCACGGGCGAACGAACTGGAGCGAGCGGGCCGGGCGCGACGGCCCGCTCGTCCAATGTCCGAGTCGGTTCGGTGCCTACAATCCCCACCATGTCGGAGACAGATACCACCCTGCGCGCCCACCTGGCGGCAACCCATGACGTCCGCCTCGAGTCGTACATGGACTTCCTGCGGATCCCGAGCATCTCGGCGCTGCCCGAACACGCCGGCGATTGCCAGGCGGCGGCCGACTGGCTCGTCGCGGCGCTGACGGAGGCCGGTCTAGAGCACGCCGAGGCCGTCGCAACCGGCGGCCATCCGATCGTCTATGCGGACTGGCTGCACGCCCCGGTCGCGCCGACGGTCCTCGTCTACGGCCACTACGACGTCCAGCCGGTCGACCCGCTCGATCTGTGGACCTCGCCGCCGTTCGAGCCGGTGGTGGTCGGCGACCGAATGCTCGCTCGAGGCTCGTCCGATGACAAGGGCCAGGTTCACGCACACGTCATGGCGGCGGGCGCGCTCATCGCGACGCGCGGCGGACTCCCGCTCAACGTGAAGTACGTCTTCGAGGGCGAGGAGGAATCGAGTTCGGTCCACCTCGACGCCTGGCTGGCCGCCGAACGCGAGCGGCTCGCCGCGGACGTGGCGGTCATCAGCGACACCGGGTTCTTCGAGGGCAACCTGCCGGCGATCACGCTCAGCCTGCGCGGGATGATGTACGCGCAGATCGACGTCGTCGGGACCGCGGTCGACCTGCACTCCGGTGGGTACGGCGGCGCCGTGCAGAACCCGGCCAACGCCCTCGCCCAGATCATCGCGGCGCTCAAGGGTCCCGACGGCCGGATCCGGGTTCCGGGCTTCTACGACGACGTGGTCCCGGTCTCGGACGCGGATCGTGCGCAGCTTGCGCTGCTCCCGTTCGACGAGGACGCCTACCGGGCTCACCTTGGGCTCCCGGCGCTGATCGGTGAGGTCGGCTACACGACGCTCGAGCGGCGCGGCATGCGTCCGACGCTCGACGTCAATGGCCTGTGGGGCGGCTTTCAGGGGGAAGGGAGCAAGACGATCATTCCGGCCCACGCCCACGCCAAGGTGAGCTGCCGGCTCGTCGCCGACCAGGACCCCGTCCGCGTCTTCGAGGCATTTCGAGCGTACGTGGAGGAGATTGCGCCGCCCGGGGTAACGACGACGGTCCGCTTTCTCGGTGGCGGGCACCCGAGCCACACCTCGAGCGATCACCCTGCGACGCAGGCCGCTGCCCGCGCGCTCGAGGCGACCTTCGGACAAGCGCCGGTCTACATCCACGAGGGCGGCTCGATCCCGGTCTGCGCCAGCTTCAGCTCGATCCTCGGCCTGCCGGTCGTCCTCCTGGGGTTTGCGCCGCCGGACGGCAATGCCCACGCGCCCAACGAATGGATGGACCTGCGCAACTACGAGTCGAGCATCCTGGCGATCGCCCGGACCTGGGACGAGCTGGTCGTTCTTCCGCGCTGACTACCCCGATCGGGGACTGTGTGGAAATGGTACGTTCGGATGGGTGATCCACAAGGACCCGGGTGCTAACCTGTGGCCACGCAGCCATCCGGAGGGCACTATCTCGTGAGCACAGACGCTCCCGACGCACCGATCACGGCAACGCCACCGAAGGCGCCTGCCTGGCGACTCGAAACGGCGAACGGCAGCCTGACGCCCCGATCCGCCCTCGACGTCCTCGTCGATCTCAATGACAAGGTCACGACCGGGCAGGTCTCCGAATACCAGCCCGTTCCCCTTGGGTTCACGCCGCTCGACAAGACGATCGGTAACGGCCTGCGGACCGGCGAGCTGCTGCTCATCGGTGGCGCCCAGGGCACCGGCAAGACGACGATGGCCCTCCAGATGGCGCGCAACGTCGCGTCCGGCGGCCAGGCCAACGTCCTGTACATCTGCTTCGAGCACGACGAGCAGTACCTGCTCAACCGGCTGATCGCGATGGAGTCCGCGCTCGCGCACCTCCCGCACAAGACCGGCGCGATCAAGATCCAGGACGTCCGCAAGGAAATCCTCGGGACCTGGATGGCCGAAGGCGAGTCGAGCGCCCAGATGGCCAACAACCCGCGGCTCCGTCCCTCGATGGACCGCATCGCCCGGTACGGCCAGAACCTCTTCCTGATGCGCGGCTCGCAGACGGCCAGCACGATCGATAACATCCGAAAACTCGTCCAGGAGCATCGACGCCTGTCGGGCGATCGACGGCTGGTCCTCTTCGTCGATTATCTCCAGAAGGTGCCGCAGATCCCCGAGCCGGAGAACGAGACCGAGAAGGTCACGTATCTCGTCAACGGCCTCAAGGACATCGCGCTCTCCGAGGAGGTGCCGACGGTCTGCATCGTGGCCGCCGACAAGGAAGGCCTCAAGGCCTCCCGCCTGCGCAACTTCCACCTGCGCGGCTCGTCGGCGATCAACTACGAGGCTGACATCATCCTCATCCTCAACGAGAAGTACCACATCGTCGCGAAGGTCAACATCGAGTTCAACCCGTACCAGGCGCAGCGCTTCCGCGACTGGGTCGTGATCTCGGTCGAGAAGAACCGCGGCGGCCAGGACAACGTCGACCTCGAGTTCGAGAAGCACTTCGAGTTCAGCTGCTTCGATCCGAACGGCCGAACGGTGCAGGAAAAGCTGATCGAGGAACGCCTCTACAACGACTAAACTGGCCGGGTGAAGAGCCCCGGGACCTACCCTGACGTTGTCGAGATCGTCGTCGAAATCCCGCGCGGATCCCGGAACAAGTACGAGTACGACGAGGAATCGCAAGTCTTCCGGCTCGATCGCGTGCTCTCGAGCGCCGTCTTCTACAACTTCGACTACGGCTTCATCGAGGGCACCCGGGCCGGCGACGGCGACCATACCGACGCGCTCCTGATCATCGACGAGCCGACCTTCACCGGCTGCCACGTCTGGGCCCGTCCGATCGGCGGCCTCGAAATGCGCGACGAGAAGGGCTTCGACTTCAAGGTCCTGTGCGTCGCGATCGGTGACGCCCATCAGCAGCACATCGAACGGCTCGAGCAGGTGCGGCCGCATCGCCTGGTCGAGATCGAGCACTTCTTCCAGACCTACAAGGCGCTCGAGGACAAGACTGTCGATGTCGTCGGCTGGCGCGAAGCGGAACGCGCGCTCGCGGTCCTGCGCGAGGATCGCACGGCGTGGGAGAGCGAGACCGGCTCACGACCCGGGTGAGCGAAACCGGTCGACGTCCGCGCTGGCCGGGTGCCGACCTCCCGGGCAGGCGCCTGTTCTTCGCCCTGCCGCTCCCGTCCGAAGCGAGCGCCGAGATTGCCGCGCTCGTGGAGCGGGTCCGCTCCGATGGCGTTCCCGGCGGTGGCCGGGACGTCCGCTGGGTCCGCCTCGATGGACTCCACCTGACGCTGCGGTTCCTCGGGCCGACCCTCGAGGATCGGATTCAGCCGGCGATCGACGCCGTCCGCGCGGCGGCGGCCGGCCGAGCGCCGTTCGATGTCGTGATCGGCGGCGGCGGTGCCTTTCCGCCGGTCGGTCGACCGCGCGCACTGTGGCTCGGACTGCGTTCGGGCGCCGATGAGCTGACCGATCTGGCGGAGGGTGCGGACCGAGCCCTGACGGCCGCCGGCTGGGCCCTTGACCCGAAGCCGTTCCGGCCGCACCTGACGCTGGCGCGCTCCGACGGGGTTCCGGCGGGAGCCGCGATCGGGGCTCGCCTGGTGGAGGTCGCATCGACGATGGACGTTCACTTTCGTGCCGACCGGATCGGTCTCTACGAAAGCCTGACGGGTGGCGGGCCGGCTCGCTACGTGCCACTGGCGGTCGCCGAACTGGCCTGACGACCGAGGCACCTTCGGACCAACGGCGTGACCCGGTGGTACCATCGGCGGTGAGGAGGGGTCGTGCCCGAACCCGTCCGAAATCTTGGAGGCCCGAGCCCGACGTGACCGCCGCGCAACGCCTCCGGCTGGTCCTTGCGCTCGGCGTCGTAAACCTCGTCCTCGCGGCGGCCGCGTTGAGTGTCGGGCTTGCCGGGATCCAGACGACGCCGCCGACGGCGCTTGGTCCGACCCCGAACACGGCGTTCGTTTCCCCCGTGCCAACCGCGGCTGGACCGACCCCGACGTCGCGGACCGCGCCGCCATCGACATCGACGCCGGCAACCTCGCAGCCAAGCGCGCCGGCCACGCCCCTTCCGTCCGGATCGCCCGAACCGAGCCCCACGCTCGAGCCCTCGCCCTCAGTCGAGCCCTCGCCGTCGCTCGAGCCCTCGCCATCGGTCGAGCCGTCTCCTGCGCCCACCGCGATCCCCGCGCGACCGACGGCGACCGCGCCGGTCCTGAACATTGCCAGCCCGCCTGCGCCAAAGCCAAGGCCGACGCCGGCCTCGACACCGCCGGTCGTGGCCCCGACGCCAAGCCCGACGCCGGCCTCGACGCAGCAGGTTGTGGCGCCGACGCCAAGCCCGACGCCGGCCTCGACGCCGCCGGTTGTGGCGCCGACGCCCGATGTCGCCGGCGGC
>JBDTNS010000147.1:0-5509 GCA_039933675.1 Chloroflexota bacterium | reverse complement strand
GGGTCCGGGACCTGGTAGAGCAGCGTCCCGGCACCGAACGAGCCGGCCTCGAAGGCCGCCGCGACATCGGCCAGGGCCGGGCCGCGCAGGATGTTGTCGCCGAGGACGCAGCAGAACGCGTCGTCACCCACGAAGTCACGGGCGAGCCCGATCGCGTGGGCGATGCCCAGGGCACCCGGCTGGTAGCGGTAGGTCAGGTCGATCCCGAACGCCGAGCCGTCCGCCAGCAGCTCGACGACGTCGCCGACGCTCTTGCCCCCGACGATGACCATGACCTCCCGGATCCCCATCCGGGCGAGCGTCTCGATCGGGTAGTAGATCATCGGCCGGTCGTAGATCGGCAGGAGGTGCTTGTTCGTGACGATGGTCAGCGGGTAGAGCCGGGTCGCGGTCCCACCGGCGAGGACGATTCCCTTCATCGCGGCAAAGCGTAGCAGCGCCTGCCGACTGACACCGGCGCGCTCAGGGCTTCGCGCTCGGTGCATGGCTGACGCCGGGCGCGGCGCTCGGCTTGGGCGTGGGGACGAGACACGGCTGTTCGCCCTGCGGCAGCGTCCCGCCCGTACCGCAGTCGATCGGCTGCTGCTCGATCGGCGGCAGGCCGCCCTGGTAATCGGTGATCACGAGCAGGAACTCGAGCTTGTCGAGGTGGGCAGCCGGCTGGAGGTAGGCCGTCTGGACGACCGCATTGGCGTCGCGCCGCACGTCGACGACTTGCCCGACGAGGAGGCCCTTGGGGTATGCGGAGCGGACGCCGCTCCCAAGCTCGATCCCGGCGGTCACGACCTCATCGCCGACCGTAACCGTCTCGCCCGCGTCGATCTGCCGCATGATCAGGACGCCACCGAGCTGTCCAACCACCTCACCGGTCGCCGCGTTCGTGCTGAGTTGGCCGATGACGGTCGACTCACTGTCGGTCAGCAGGACGACCTTCGCGCTGTCCGGCCCGACCTCGACCACGCGGCCGGCCAGGGCGCCCCCTTCGGCAACGGCCACGTCACCGACCGCGATCCCGGCCGAGGTCCCCTTGTCGAGCACGACGAGTCGCCGGAATTCAGAGGACTCTCGCGCGATGACGCTGGCGGCCGTCGTCTTGTACTCGAAGCCGGCCCGGAGCTGCAGGAGCGCCGTCAGCTGGTCGTTCTCGCGGCGGATCTCCTCGGCCTGGACGTTCTCGATCGTCAACCGGTCGTTCTCGGCCCGGAGGGCCGCGTTGTCGACGCGGAGACGGTCGATCTCTGCGATCGAACCGGCGATCGAGGCGACACCCCGGGCGACGTCGTCGAGCGCACCCTGGATCGGTCGGAAGGCGAAGCTGACCCCGTTCTGGACGCCGCGCACGCCCGGGTTCGAGGAGAACGCCATCAGCAGGAGCGTGATGACCAGCAGGATCGTGAAGACGATCCCGCGTCGACGAGCGGCCTTGGTGGCGAGGATGGCGGTCATGGTGATCCGGTCGGCGACCGCTGGTTCAGCGCGGCGGGCGCGAGTACGTCTCCGAAACGAGGACGCGCGACATCTTGTCGAGATCCTGGAGGACCACGCCGGTCCCGCGCGCGACGCAGGTCAGCGGGTCGTCGGCAATGTGGACCGGCATCTGGGTCGCCTCGGCCACGCGGCGGTCGAGACCGGCCAGCAGCGCGCCACCGCCGGCGAGGACAATCCCCTGGTCCATGATGTCGGCGACGAGCTCGGGCGGGGTCTCCTCGATCGTGTCCTTGACCGTGTCGACGATCTGCTGGACGGACGGCTCGATCGCCTCGCGGATCTGGTCGGCGCCGACCTCGACGCTGCGAGGGAGGCCGGTCAGCAGGTCCCGGCCGCGGAGCGCGACCCGCTGGGCGTCCCATTCGCCCGGATAGGCCGAGCCGATGGCGATCTTGATGTCCTCCGCGGTCCGCTCGCCGAGGAAGAGGTTGTACTCGCGGCGGGCGAACGTGACGATGTCCTGATCCATCTCGTCGCCACCGATCCGGATGCTCCGGCTGACGACGATGCCACCGAGCGAGATGACCGCGACTTCCGTCGTACCGCCGCCGATGTCGACGATGAGGCTGCCCGAGGGCTCCGAGACGGGGAGACCGGCGCCGATCGCGGCGGCCATCGGTTCCTCGATGAGGCCGGCCCACCGAGCGCCCGCGTTGAGCGCAGCGTCGCGGACCGCCCGCTTCTCCACTTCGGTGACGCCCGATGGGATGCCGAGCAGCATCCGCGGTCGCGCGATCGTGCCGACCCGGTTGTGCACCTTGTCGACGAAGTACTTGATCATCTGCTCGGTGACGTCGAAGTCGCTGATGACGCCGTCGCGCAGCGGGCGGACCGCGATGATGTTCGCCGGAGTGCGGCCGACCATCCGCTTCGCTTCCGCGCCGACCGCGAGGACCCGCTTCGTCTTGGCATCGATCGCGACGACGGACGGCTCGCTCATGACGATCCCGCGGTCACGAACATGGACCAGCGTGTTGGCGGTGCCCAGGTCGATCCCGATGTCGCGGGAGAAGAGGCCGAGGATCCGGTCGAGCATTGAGATGGCGGGTCCTCCGTGCTTGGCTGGTCGCTTCAGGTGGACGCTGGAGGTGGTCGCGGCGGTCGTGCCGGGCGTTGGCGACGCCGAACATCGGGCGGTCGCGCGGAACACCGGCCGGGTCGGGCGGGCAGCCGGGGCAGTATACCCGGTCGTCTCGGGCGGGCCAGCACCACGGGCCGCGGCCGTCGGCCGGGCGGGCCGGCACCGTTTCCGCGGCGGTCGGTGCGTCGGCCATCGCGCGCGTATCAGACCGGTGCGACGTGGCCTCGATCCGACGCGCGGGCGGCCATTCCGGGCCGGTCGAACGAGACGCCTCGGTCGCGCAGCGAAACATACGCGTCGTGGCCGATCACGAGGTGGTCCAGCAGCTGGATGTCGAGGAGGCGCCCGGCGGCGAGCGCCTCGGCCGTGAGGTGGAGATCGTCGGGTGATGGCGTCGGGTCGCCCGACGGGTGGTTGTGGACGAGGATCAGGCCGGCGGCGTTGAGCCGGACCGCATCGCGAAACAGTTCGCCAACCCGCACGAGCGACGAGCTGACGTTGCCCTGGTAGACCGTCGCGACACGCAGGACGTGGTTCTTGGTGTCGAGCAGGACGACCCGCAGCTCCTCGCGCTCGAGGCGGCCCATCTGGAGGATGAGCCGATCGGCGACGTCGTGCGGGCCGCGGATCGTCCAGCGCGCCGACGGCCAGTCCGCGAGCAGACGCCGGCCGAGCTCGAATGCGGCCACTAGCTGCGCGGCCTTGGCCGACCCGATCCCGTTGGCGGCGGCCAGTTCGATCTCCGTCGCCCTGGCTAGCCCGGTCAGTCCGTCGTGTCTGGCGAGCGCGTCGGCGGCCAGGTCGACGGCCGAACGCCCGCGCGTCCCGGATCCCCACACGATCCCGATCAGCTCGGCCGCGGTGAGGCCGCCCGCGCCGCGCAGGGCGAGCCGCTCGCGCGGACGCTCCTCGAGCGGCAGCTCGCGGATGGCTCGCCCCGGCATGTCGTGCGATCCGGCCACCACAACCTCAACAATGACGGGCGGCGAAGGCGTCCCCGGGCCCGGGCGACGGGAGCCCGCCGATTCCCCCCGCCATCCGGACCTCGAGGACGCAGCGAAGCTTAGGGACCGGCCCTCACCGGACGCTCAATCGCGAGTGCACCGCGGGTCATCCGGCCGGTGCCATGATCGGCCGCGGCGACGGCCGAGCGACCCGCCGCTCCCCATCAGACCGAGCGGCTGGCAACCTCGACGACCACCAGGATGATCGCGTTGTACGTGGCATGCAGCCCGAACGACGCCCAGACCGATCCGCGCCGCAGGAAGATCCAGCCGAGGGCGATCGCCACTGGGAGATGAACGAGGAACGCGACAAGGGCGAGGGCTGCAGCCTGATCGGCCCTCGACCCGGCAATCGTGAGGACATGCGCGAAGGCGAACAGGAGCGCAGCGCGAATCAGACCCCGTCGTTCACCCAGCGAGCGCACCCAGGCAGTCGTAGCGAAGGCGCGGAACAGGATCTCTTCGCCGAACGGGGCGACGATGACGCCGGCCAGCAGCGACACGGCGAACCCGACGGCATCGCCGGTCGGTGGCAGGGGGTTCGGGGCGTTGACGCGGAAGACCAGCTGGAGGAGTGCCCCGACGATGCTCGCCACGGCAAACACAGGAATGGCCCACGCCGCCCCGCTGCCGATCGCCAGGACTGCGTGGCGATCGAGACGCCCGACGCCCATTGCGCGCCAGTCGAGCGCGCCGGTATCGACCACCAGGAGACGGACGAGCGCGACGTAGACGAACGCCTGGATCGCCACGGAAAGGAGCGCTCCGAATGGTCCGTCGAGCGGGATCCCGACGACGTCGAGCGGCAGGGCGACGAGGACGATGATGAGGATGGAGACCGGGATCGACGCAGCAAACACGAGGAGCGGCGAGGGACCCGCGTACGCGAACCGCCCCCGGACGCGCCGCTCGATCCCCTGCGATCCGGCCGCAGCGATGAGGCCGATCGACAGGACCGCTGTGCCGGCGATCAGCAGGACGCGCCCGCCGAGCGTGTCACCGCTCAGGAACCCGATCGCGATCGTCCCGAGCCCGAGGACGGTCGCGAGCCAGCCGACCACGAACAGCGCCGGCGCCGAGCGCCCCTCGATCGTGAACGTGGAGGCCCCGGGTCGGTACGGCGCATCGGGCGGCTCGGAGCCGGAGGGCACGAGCGCGTCGGGCGGCACCACGGACCTGGAATCAGAGGGGGGAGCCGCGGGCTCGATCGACGATCCCTCGGCCGAACCCGAAGCGCCGCCCGCGCCCTCCCGATCGGGTTCGGGCGGCAGGTTGGGCGAGCTCAACGCTCGGGCAGCGGATCCTGCGCGGTCGCCGCGGATGCGCCCGCGGACCCCCTCGCGCGACGCGCCGTCGACGGCAACGATGTCGGGGTGGTGTCCGCCATGCCAGAGCCCCCGGCGGCCCCGGTCACGGCCGCAGGGACGGTCGCCGGGACAGCGGTGCGACCGGTCACGTCCTGGCCACGCGACAGCGACTCGACGGCCGCCGCGACCGGAACGTCACGACGCTCGAAGTCCTTGCCGCACCATGCGCACAGCGACCAGTCCATCCCGACGAGCCGGCTACAGTTGGGGCAGACGCGCTTGAGCCGGGTCCGGCAGTTCGGGCAGATGATCCATTCGTCGTCGATCCGCTTCTCGCAGCTCGGACAGTGGTGGATCGACTCGACCTCGGCGAGGAGCGCCTCCTCAGCGAGATTCCGCTCCCAGACCTCGCCGATCTTCTCGTGTGGTCGAACGATCTTGTAGACCCACACGGCGAAGACGAAGAAGATCGGGGTGAAGAGGATGATCCCGGCGGCCGCGATATACGGCAGGATCGCGTTGTCCGACCGCTGCTGCATGTCGCGGAACGCCCAGTAGGCGGTCGCGATCCACAGGATCGCGATGTAGATGAAGACCAGCCGCAGGCCGATCTGGACGACGTCGCTCGC
>JBDTNS010000146.1:0-5511 GCA_039933675.1 Chloroflexota bacterium | reverse complement strand
AGCCACCCACAGGGTGTCCGACTAGACGGCCATCTCCTGCGAGGTGGTGCAGCTAGTACTGTCTATCACTGCACATCACCTCCTTTCGTTCCCGCGAACCGTACCCGATGCGCCGCACGAGCGCAACCGTCTGCCTCAGTCTGCAGTCACGCTCAGGCGGCGGCCTGGAAGACCGCCCCCTGCGGCCCGCGTCCGAGCAGCTTGAGTGCCCGGTCCAGGTCGGGATCGACACCGGACGGGATCGGGTTCGGGAGGGCCACCACGACGTCGGGCGTCAAGCCGATCTTGTGGATCCAGCGCTTGTCCGGTGTGAGCCAGCGCGCGATCGTGAGCTTGAACGCACCAGCTTGACCGGACAGCTCCTGCCATTGCTGCACGGTCCCCTTGCCGAACGACTGCCGGCCGACGAGCGTCGCCCGCTTCGTGTCCTGGAGCGCGCCCGCGACGATCTCCGCCGCCGAGGCCGTCCCGCCGTCGATCAGCACGACGAGCCGGACATCGGGACCGGTCGCCACCCCACCACCGAGGGCGTCGGTCGAGATCTGCGTGCCCTTGGCATCCTGCTCCCAGAAGATCGGACCCGACGCGATGAACTGGCTGGCGATCTTGCGGGCGGCCGTCACGAATCCGCCCGGGTTCCCGCGCAGGTCGAGGACGAGATTCGCACGGCGCCCGGCGAGATGCGCCTGCAGCGCTTTGACAACGTCGTCGGCCACCGCATCGGAGAAGCCGGCGAGACGGATGTAGCCGACGCTTCCGCTGGCGAGCGTCCGGCTCTCGACTTCCTGCGCCTGGACCACGTCGCGCGTGATCGACAGGGTGAGCGCCGGGCTCCCGCGACGTTCCAGGGTGATCGTGACGACCGATCCCTTCGGGCCGCGGATCCTGTCGCGGGCCGCGTCGAGCGTGAGCCCGTCGAGCGAGGCGCCACCGACCGAGGCGACGATGTCACCCGACCTGATTCCGGCCCGCTCGGCCGGCGACCCCGGGATCGGGTTGGTCACGAGGAGGAGGCATGCAGGCCCGAGCGGGGTGCAACCCTGCGTCCCGTCCGTCGCCTGGCTCGCGATTTCGGCACCGATCCCCTCGAACTGGCCGCTGATCCCCTGGAGGCTGGCCCGGTATTCGTCCGAGGGGAGATACGCGGAGAACGGGTCCCCGAGTGATGTGATCATGCCGCGGATGGCGCCCTGGACGAGTGCCGTCCGATCGACGGTGCCGCCGGCATACCGGTCGGTGATGGCCTGGTAGGTGTCCCAGAATGGCTGGAAGTCCGTCCGCAATGCCGCGGGGGTCCCGGGCCCGGCGGCGGCCTGGCGTCCCAGGGTGTAGCCCGACAGGAAGAGGGTCGATCCGCCGAAGAGCGCGATCAGTGCGATCGAGATCGCGACGACGGGCGCGCGACGGGCGCGCGCCGGCGGGTCCACGTTCCCCGCTGCGGCGTCGTCCGACATGGGGGCTGCGGGGTCGGCGGGAACCATCGCTGCGTCCGTCCTGCGTGCGGCGTCCGGGAAGGGGGCGACTAGGGTACAACGCGGTTCCGGAGAAGGCGGGAGCGCGGTGGGCGAGCGGCCGGAGCGGCGTCGGCTCGCGACGCCCCGACCCCCGACGGTCAGCGGATGAGGTAGGTCCGCACCGACAGCCACGACCCGAGAATCCCAAGCCCGACACCGGCGCCCATGACGAGCGCGACGAGGTCGCGCGTCAGGCTCCCGAACTGGAGCGGCAGAACGCGGAAGAAATCGGCCATGAACGCGCTCAGTGGATCGGCCACCGCGAGCAGGATCGCCAGGGTCAGGATCGACCCGAGGAATCCGACGAACGCCCCCTCGAAGACGAACGGCCAGCGGATGAACGCGTCCGACGCGCCGACGAGCCGCATCACCTCGATCTCTTCGGCGCGCGCCAGGACGGCGAGCCGAATCGTATTGATGATGATGAACAGGGCGATCACACCGACGATGACGAGCACGACCGTCCCGGCCGTCCGCAGCAGGTTCGTCACGGTCAGAACGCGTGCCGCGAGGTCCTCGATGTTGATGATGTTGCGGATGCTCGGGTCGTTGCGCAGGGCATCGCTCACGACCGGAACCTGCGACGGATCGACCAGCTTGACCTCGAGGCTCGCGTAAAGCGGGTTCGTGGACAGGAAGCGGGTCAGGTCCTCGCGACCCTGGGCCGCCATCGAGGCGCGAAACCGGGCGAGCGCCTCATCGCGGCTGACGTACACGACCGAGGCGACCTGGGGCATCGCCTTGAGCCGTGTCTGCAGCTCGCTCACCTGGTTGTCGGTCGCGTTGGGTTGGAGGAAGGCGACCACCTCGACCTTCTGCTCGGTGAACTGGAGCGCGGCGAGCAGGCCGGTCTGGATGATCCAGAACCCGGAGAGAAGGAGGAGCATCAGGACCATGGTGGCCGTCGCTGCCAGGCTCATCACCGCGTTCCGCCAGAACCCCTGCCAGGCCCGGGTCAGGCTGAAGAGCACGAACGAGAACAGTGCTCAGTCCTCCCGGTGGTAGGCGCCGCCCACCTCGTCGCGGATGATCCGGCCCTCTTCGAGGGCGACGACGCGTTTGCGCAGGGCCGTGACGACCTCCGCGTTATGAGTCGCCATCATGACCGTGACCCCCAGCTCGTTGATCCGCAGCAGGAGCTGGAGGATCTCCCAGCTGATGAGCGGATCGAGGTTGCCGGTCGGCTCGTCGGCGATGATCAGGCGCGGATCGTGAACGAGCGCGCGCGCGATCGCGGTCCGCTGCTGCTCGCCACCGGACAGCTGGTTCGGTGTCTGCCTGGACTGCGCGCTCAGTCCGACGAGGGCGATCACGCGGTCGACGGCAGGCCGGATCTTTCGCCGCGGGGTCCCGGTCACCTCCAGCGCGAATGCCACGTTCTCGAAGACCGTCTTGGACGGCAACAGTTTGAAGTCCTGGAAGATGATCCCGATCTTGCGGCGCATCTTGGGGACCTGGCGGCGTCCGAGCCGCGCGACATCCTGACCGTCGAGCACGACCTCGCCGCGGGTCGAAACCTCGTCGCGGATCAACAGCTTGATCAACGTCGACTTGCCCGCGCCGGACGGTCCAACGAGGAAGACGAAGTCGCCCTCGGGCACGACGAGATCGACATCGCGCAGCGCGAGCTTTCCGTTCGGGTACTGCTTCGTCACGTCGTGGAGGACGAGGACGGGCCGGCCCGGCTTGGCCTGATCGTGGGTCCAGCCGAGGGCTCGGCGGAAGGATCGGGCAGGGCGGGGCGCTGGGGCGGCCGTCACAGTCGACTCCGGTGGAATGGCCGGCGGCGGTGGCCGCCGTGCGTCGTCAGGATCGAACGACTCCGTCCGCGGGCACGAATGGGGGGAGCCACATCGAGGTCGAGGCTACCACCCGGGGCGTCGGACCGGCAAACCGCGCCGCGCCCTCGTGAGGCCACGTTCAGAGCAGTCCGGGCGAGATCGGCAGGTAACGCGAGAAGTCGGCGAACCCACGATCCCAGCACAGGAGGACCGGGAAGGCATCGAGCCGGAAACCCGCCTGCAGGGCCGGCACGAGCGCACGGTCGGCGGCGCCACCGAGCCAGATCGCCGACGCCCCGCGCGGCACCACGGCCGAGGTGAGATGGCCGATGATCGGCGCGAGGAGCGTCGCGTCGCGGACCGCGATCGGACCGACCCGGCCCGCCTCACCCGCGTAGCCGTAGCCGACCGCCTCGCCGTCGGGACCCCGATAGAGCCAGCCGTGGCGCGATTCCGAGCGGAGAAACCGGTGGTCCATCGGGTGGGCCGCGCCGAGGAGCTCGCGATCGAGCGTGTCGATCGCCTCGACCAGCATCCGGTGACCCAGGCCATCGGGCGGCCCCGTGGCGATCTCGTCGAACGGCAGCGGGACGATCCCCGACGGCAACGACCCGAACGCCTCGGGGCGCTGCGGCAATCCGGTCAGGCTGAGCAGGGGCATCCGTGGCACGATCTCGAACGTCGCGTAGAGCGCGTTCGAGATCGGCTGGGCACTGTCGGTGGCGGTCGCTCGGAATGTCGGCGCCCCACCGGCCATCAGCTTGCCCAGCAGATCGCGGCCGACGCCCGCCGCCTGGAACTCGGGGAGCACGAACAGCATCGACAGGTACCACAACCCTTCTCGCACGATCGCGGCTCCGAAGGCGACGATCCGCTCGTCGCCGCCGACTGCGACGAGAAATCGGTCTGGATCGGTCGTCCTGAGGTGGACGAACAGCCTGCTGATGGGGTGCACCTCGGGCGGGATCTCGGGTTGGCCGAGACGCCGGATGTAGTCGTTGATCGAGGTCCGCCAGATTGCCGCGCAGGCCGGAACCTCTTCGACGGTCGCGGGCCGGAAGGTCAGCCCGGCCGTGGACGGTCGCGCGCCCGCCGTGCTCACCCGGCGACCCCTTCCTCGCCGATCACGCGCTCGAGTTCAGCCTGCATGAACGAATCGATATCGCCGTCGAGGACGGCGCCGGTGTTGCCGGTTTCGTGGCCGGTACGCAAATCCTTGACCATCTGGTACGGGTGGAGGACATAGCTCCGGATCTGGTTTCCCCAGCCGGCCTCGACGTGCTCGCCCTTGAGCTTGCGGACGGCCTCCTCCTTCTCCTCCAGTGCGCGCTCGAGGAGCCGCGACTTGAGAACCTTGATCGCCATCTCCTTGTTCTGGGTCTGGCTCCGCTCGTTCTGGCTCTGCGCCACGATCCCGCTCGGGAGGTGGGTCAGGCGCACCGCCGAATCGGTCTTGTTGACGTGCTGTCCGCCGGCGCCCTGCGATCGGAACGTGTCGACCCGGATCTGGTCCCAGTCGAGTTCGATCTCGACATCGTCCTCCGCCTCAGGGAGAACCTCGACGAGCGCGAACGTCGTTTGGCGCCGGTTCTGCGAGTCAAACGGGCTGATCCGGACGAGCCGATGGACGCCGCGTTCGGCGCGCAACCATCCGTATGCCCGGCGGCCGTTGACCGCGACCGTGACGCTCTTGAGACCGGCCTGCTCGCCTTCCTGCTGATCGAGGATCTCGGTCGGGAAGCGGTGGCGCTCCGCCCAGCGCAGGTACATGCGCAGGAGCATCTCGGTCCAGTCGGTGGCCTCGGTGCCGCCCGCTCCGGCGCTGATCGAGAGGAGTGCGGGGCGCTCGTCGTACTCGCCCGCGAAGAGAAGCGCCGTCCGTTCGCGCGAGAAATCGGTCTCGAGCGAGGCGAAGTCGCGCTCGAGCTCGGCTTCCAGCTCAGCGTCGGGAGCTTCGTAGAGCAGCTCGACCGCGGCGAGCAGGTCATCGGACCTGATCAACAGCTCCTGCCAGGTCGAGATCTCGCTCCGAAGGCCGTCGGCCTCGCGAAGGACCTTCTGGGCCGATCGGCCGTCGTCCCAGAAGCCGGGCTCCTGGGTCTGCGCCTCGATCTCCCTTACGCGCGCTTCCTTGGCGGGAAGGTCAAAGATGCCCCGAGGTCGACCGGATCCGTTCAGCCAGGTCGCGGATGGCGGATGCTTCCACCTAGTTCCGG
>JBDTNS010000145.1:0-5530 GCA_039933675.1 Chloroflexota bacterium | reverse complement strand
ACGCCGTCGGCGACCACTGGCAGTGGTTCGGGCGGGTCATCGCGGAGCGCAAGGTCCGCGAAGGCGACCCGATCATCGCGGTGATCGAGCGCGAGGCGGCCGAGGCCGCGACCGCCGCGGCAGAGCACCCGACCGACGCCGACCTCGCCTCGCTGCGGGACTGGCTGACGACCTTCCTCGTGTTCGTCCGGCTGTTCGACCGGGCGGTGGGGATTGTGCCCCAGCTCGAGCCGCGCGAGCTCGAACGCGGCCTGCGCCTCATGGGCCAGGTCCCGGACACCACGATCCGCCGGCTGCTGCACCTGCTCGGCGGCCTCGACGACGGCGATGTCCTCGAGCTCGTCGAGGCGCTCAGCCGCCTCTCGCCGACCGCGGCCAGGCGGGCCACGAAGCTGATGTCGGGGGTCGTCCGGACCGTCGGCCGCTGAGGCCGCGCCGGCGAGACCTCCTCCCGACACCGGGGTATCGCCGCAGCTCGGCGGCCACTCGGGATGGCCACCGCGGGATGAACGAACGTGAAGCATCGACGATCGGCCCGTTCGACCGCGCGGCCGTGCTCGTCTATGGCGAGTTGGCTGCTGGGACTGGCCACGCGGCGCCGGAGACGGGGAGGGCGGGCGGGCCGCCTCGTCCGGACCGTCGGCCGCTGAGATGTCGCCCGGCGTATTCACAGAAGGTCTATCCGGCGGATTCGGGGCCGGAAGGGGTCCAGGACGCTCCGGCCAGGCGCCGCGTCGAGCACGGACGCCGTGCAGGGCAGCGGGAGATTGCTCGAAACGGCTGGGAAGTCGTCCCGATAAGCCTTCTCGGAATGCACCGGGCCCTCGGAGGCTCCGTTCCGGCGCCCCCGAACGGTCGTGCGATAATTGCGTCGCGTGAGGCGGCTCGACCGACTCGAACGGGCGACGACCCCGCGGCCAGCCGATCGGCAGACCCCGCGCAAGACCGGAGATCCAGTTCCGCCATGACCGTCGAAACGTCGACCTCGGCGACCAAGAAGGGCCTCGCCCAGATGCTCAAAGGCGGCGTCATCATGGACGTCGTCACGCCCGACCACGCGAAGATCGCCGAGGAAGCCGGCGCCGTCGCCGTGATGGCGCTCGAGCGCGTCCCGGCGGACATCCGTGCCACGGGCGGGGTGGCCCGGATGAGCGACCCGGCGATGATCGAATCGATCATGAATGCCGTGACGATCCCGGTCATGGCCAAGGCCCGGATCGGCCACTTCGTCGAGGCCCAGGTCCTCGAGGCGCTCGGCGTCGACTACATCGACGAGTCCGAGGTGCTCACCCCGGCCGACGAGCGCAACCACATCGACAAGCACGCCTTCAAGGTCCCGTTCGTGTGCGGCTGCCGGAACCTTGGCGAGGCGCTGCGCCGGATCAACGAGGGCGCCGCGATGATGCGGACCAAGGGCGAGGCCGGGACCGGCAACATCGTCGAGGCGGTCCGCCAGCTCCGCGACGTCCTCGCCGAGATCCGGCGCCTGCAGGGCCTGCGGGAGGACGAGCTGTTCGCCGCGGCCAAGGAGCTCGGCGCGCCGTATGGGCTGGTCAAGGACGTGGCCGCCAACGGCAAGCTCCCGGTCGTCAACTTCGTCGCCGGCGGGATCAGCACGCCGTCTGATGCGGCGCTCGTGATGCAGCTTGGAGCCGAGGGCGTTTTCGTCGGATCGGGGATCTTCAAGAGCGAGGACCCGGCCCGCATGGCCAACGCGATCGTCCAGGCGACGACGTTCTTCGACGACCCGAAGAAGATCGCGGAGGTGTCGAAGGGTCTCGGCGCCCCGATGCGCGGGATCGCGATGGAAGCGATCCCCGACGAGCAGCGTCTCGCGGTCCGAGGCTGGTAGGAAGACAGACGACCTGCCCGGCGAGCGCGACATGAGGATCGGGGTCCTCGCCCTCCAGGGGGCGTTCCGCGAACACCTCGATATCCTCCACGCCATCGGGGTGGAGGGGGTCCGCGTGCGCGAACCGGCCGACCTCGCCGACGTGAGCGGCCTCATTCTCCCCGGCGGCGAGAGCACGACGATGCGTCAGCTCATCGAGCGCTGGGGCCTCCACGGACCGATCCTCGAGCTCGCCGAACGCGGCGTCCCGATTTTCGGAACGTGCGCCGGAATGATCCTCCTCGCGACCGAGATCGCCGGTGGCGAAGCGTCGATCCTGCCGCTCCTCGACGTCACGGTCGAGCGCAACGCCTTCGGGCGACAGCTCGACTCGTTTGAGGCGGAGATCGACGTCGCGGTCCTCGGTCGCACGCCGGTCCATGCCGTCTTCATCCGCGCCCCGATCATCGAGCGGACCGGGCCGGACGTCGACGTCCTCGCCAAGCTCGACGACGGACGGATCGTGGCAGTGCGGCAGCGCAACATCATCGCGACCGCGTTCCACCCGGAACTCGCCGGCGAGACCCGGTTCCACCGGCTGATGGCGACGATGGCCGCCGAGCACGACGACCCCGGCGAAGGCTCCGGCCGCCGGCCGCACCCGACGCGACGTTCGTCGTCCGGCCACCAGGCCGAGCGCGCGTCGCGCGCCGCCCGCCCGGACCCGGACCGGTGAGCGCCCGATGAGCACCCTGCGTGCGCCCCGGAGTCCAGGCAAGGTCCGCCCGGCCCGCCTGACCGACCTCGCCGCGCTCGGCGAGCTCTCGCGGCTGTGCCAGTCCGACAGCGCGGAGACTCGCTCGCTCGGTCTCCCGGTGAACGGCCCGCGGATCGGTGTGTTCAGCCTCTTCCGTCTGCCACTGGGCGCGTTCCGCCCAAACGACCTGCTGTTCGTCTACGAGGAGGACGGCCGGATCGCCGGGCTGGTCCGCGTCGAGCGCGAAGCTGTCCGCGACGAATGGACGATCGTCGAGCTCGATGCCGTCGGGATGGCGAACGCCGGTGACATCCGCTATCGCCTCGTCCAGCAGCTCCTGCGCGAGGGTGCCAAGCGGGCCGCGGCACGCTTTCATGTCGCCTGCGCCGATGCCGACGGGAACGTCGAGCTGTTGATGCAGGCCGGCTTCATGCGCTACGGCGAGGAGCAGATCCTGTTCCGCCCGACCGATCGGCCGCTGCCGGCCCCGTGGCCCGACGAGCGCGCCGCCGGCTGTGGGATCCGCCCTGCCGCGCCGCTCGACGCCCTTGCGCTCGCCCGGCTCTACGCGCTCGCGACGCCGGCCCCGGTTGTCAGGATCGAGGCGATCCGGCTCGCCGACTGGGAGCGCCAGGGGTCGCATTGGCGCGTCCCGCGCTCGAGTCTTACCCCGATCCTGCGCTTCGCCGACATCGAAGGGTTCGTCCAGGCCGCGCCCGATGGTGGCAGCGACGGGACGCAGCTCGACGCCTTCATCCAGATCGGTGTCGCCAAGGAGGATCAGCCGCATTACCTCAAGCTCGTCGCCCGACCCGAGGCAAACGTGGCCGATCTGCTCGACTTCGGTCTGGGCGTGATTGCGGCACGAACGACCAAGGGCAGCGATCATCGCCAGGACCACGGCGTCATCGCCCCGGTTCGCACGTACGACGCGCCCATCGACCGGCGCCTGGAGGAGGCAGGCTTCGATTCGATCGCCAACGTCAACCTGCTGATGAAAGAAACCCTTGTCCGTGTCGCCGAACCGGCCCTCGTGCCGGCCGGCGTCCGCTAGTGGAGGCTCGCGTGGAATCAGGTGAGCACCCCCGTGAAACCATCGACGATCTCGACGCCCTGCTCGCATCGCTGCCCCCGGAGATCGTGGCCGCGGTCAACGCGCTCCCCGATCGCAATGCCCTCATCGAGGTCGTCATGGACCTCGGCCGCCGACCCGAGGCGCGCTTTCCGGATTCGGAGCAGACCCTGCTCGACCGGGAGATCGTCGAGGCCGATCTGGGCTTCGTCGTCGAGAACATCGGCACGTTCGGCGACGACAACCGCGCCGGCATCGAACGGACGCTCCATCGCATCAGCGCGATCCGCAACCGCAACGGCAAGATCGTCGGGCTGACCTGCCGGATCGGGCGCGCGGTCTACGGCACCATCGATATCATCAACGACTTCGTCGAGACCGGGAAGTCGATCCTGATCATGGGCCGGCCCGGGATCGGCAAGACGACGATGCTCCGCGAGGCGGCACGCGTTCTGGCCGACGACATGGGCAAGCGCGTCGTCGTGGTCGACACGAGCAACGAGATCGCGGGCGATGGCGACATCCCACACCCGGCGATCGGCAAGGCCCGCCGGATGCAGGTCCGCACACCGTCGCTCCAGCACGAGGTCATGATCGAGGCGGTCGAGAACCACATGCCGCAGGTCATCGTCATCGACGAGATCGGGACCGAGCTGGAGGCCCAGGCCGCCCGCACGATCGCCGAGCGCGGCGTCCAGCTGATCGGGACGGCGCATGGCAACAACCTCGACAACCTCATGCTGAATCCGACCCTCTCCGACCTGATCGGCGGGATCCAGAGCGTCACCCTCGGTGACGAGGAGGCGCGCCGCCGCCGAACCCAGAAGAGCGTCCTCGAGCGCAAGGCGCCGCCGACCTTCGACGTCATCGTCGAGATCATCGATCGCGAGCGGGTGGCGGTCCACGCCGACGTCGCCGATACGATCGACGCGATGTTGCGCGGCGACCAGGTCTCCCCGGAGCTGCGCTGGCGCGACGAGGAGGGCATCCATCGCAGCCAGGGCCGGCCGCGCCCGTCGCCTCGCGAGCAGCTCGGGGCGGAACGGTTTGCCGGTCTCGTCGGGGCCGGTTCGCCGTGGCGGATGGAGCCCGGCTGGCGCGGCGACGGTGGCTTCCGCAACGGCGGCTATCGCGAGGCCGAGCGAAGCAGCGGCGTCCGGCCGGGGTACCGACCCGGCGCGACCGGTGGCTGGCGCTCCTCGCGTGGCGGGTCGGGCCGCGAGCCATCGAGCCGTGGTCCCGTCTCGGAGGGTGGCTTGGCAAGCGTCATTCCCGGTGAACGATTCGCGCCCCATCCCGGCTCGGGACGTGGTTCGGGAGGTGTCGCGGCGGCGCCATTCGTTGCGGGCGAGATCGCGGATCGTGGTCCGCTCGAGCGCGGCGTTCTGCCGACCGCGGCCGAGACGCGCGCCCGCGAGGCTCGCGAGCTGCAGCGCCAGAAGGCATGGAGCGATCAGGCAAGCCGTGCGCTGAACGCGATGAAGGCCGAGGACGGGACCGGCCCGGTCAACGTCGAGGACCTCGAGGAGGACGACGATCTCGATCGGGCGCCGCTCGGTGCCGAGGAGGGTCCCGACAGCGGGACGGTGCTCGTTCCCGGCGGCTCGCCGCTGCCGACGCTGCGCGTCCTCCCGCAGGGGATCAGCCGCAAGCGGCTCGAGCAGGCGATCCGCGACCTGCAGTTGCCGGTCGTCATCGCCCGTGACGTGGACGAGGCGGACGTCGTCATGACATTGCGCAACGAGTACAAGCAGAAGACCCCGTTGCTCCGCGATGCGGAGGATCGGGCGATGCCGATCTACGTCCTCAAGAGCAACACGATCCCGCAGATGCAGTCGAGCCTGACCTCGATCTTCTCGCTCGAGATCGA
>JBDTNS010000144.1:0-5549 GCA_039933675.1 Chloroflexota bacterium | reverse complement strand
TAGCCGCCGATCATCGAGAACGCAAAGGCGACGCTGAACTCGTACATGCTGCCCCACGGGCCGCGCCCGACGACGATCGCACGCAGGAGCATCGCGCCACCGAGCGCGAACCAGGCCGCGAACGAGAGGCCGATCGCGGCGCTGGAGAGCGGGCTCGGAGCCGCGTACGTAGTCATCCCGCTCGATGAGGCCCGTGCCTGCTCGTCGACAAACGAGCCGGTGACGACACCGGCGTAGGCGGGCTGGCGAGCCGTGACCAGGCTCGGGAAGAGACGCCGCCCGTTGGCAAGCATCACGGCGTGCCCGACGTGGGCCGCAAAGCCGAGCGCGACGAGGATCGCGCCGAGCGAGAAGAGGCTGGACGAGAGGAGCGGCATGGTCATCGCCTCCGGGACGCACGGGATGGGTCGACGGTTGCGCTCGGGTGCGTGCGAGCTCGATCAGGCGACGGCGGCGCCGCCGGGCTTGGGTCCGCCCGTCGTTCGGACGGCGATGGCATGGGTCTTGACCTTGAGCACGAGCCCGCAATTCGAGCACGTATCGATGAGGGCGGAACGGCCGAGCCCGCACATCGGACAGGTCACCGCGAGCTCCTCGTGGCAGCGCTCGCAGCGGAGCGAGCCCGACGGGTGGATCAACGCGTCGCGACGGCAGTGCGGGAGGCCGACCGGGAAGACGGGCTCGCCACCGGGGCCGATCTCGGCGGCACGCGGGCCCTCTTCATAGGCGGCTCCCTTGACGCGCGGTTTGCGGACGAGGTAGATCAGCGTCCCGAGCGCGAGGAAGGTCAGGAACGGGGCGACCAGACCGAGCAGGACGAGGACCGGCAGGAGGCCGATCAGGAAGCCCCAATCGGGCAGGACGAAGATCGACATCACCTGAAGGATCTGCGTCCAGATCTGGTTCAGCACGTCGACGATATTCACGGCCGCATCCTACCAGTCCCGCCATTCCTCGGAGCCCGCCGCGGGTTGCCATGTTTCGTCGTCGCGCCACGTCCCGGCTTCCAGCCCCGGCGGTCGGTTTCGGCCGGATCGCCGTCGCTCGATGTGGCGGGCGAGCCCGCCGACGCAGGTGACGAGGTTGCCGTTCGTACCGGCCTGGCCGGCCGCGGGTTGCCGACCGAGGGCGACGAGAGCCGCCCGGAATCGAGCCGGCCGAGCAGCCACGCCGAGCCGGCGGTCCGCGCTCCACGAAGCCGGGCGCTGTGGCGCAGCTCGCGGTCGTCGGTCACGACCAGCAGGTGCGCCGTCCCGTCGGAGCCGTCGAGCAGGTGGACGTCGCCGACGATCGCGAGGATGACCGCGTCGGCCGTCCGTCCGCCGCTGTATCGAACGACGACGCCGGCAGCGATCCGCTCGTTGCGGAGGCCGCGCTCGGCCGGTCCGTCGAACACGAGCTCGATCGTGATCGGGGCCGGGATCGCGCCACGGAGCCGGCCGATGAGCGCCGCGGCCGGGGCGGGGCCACCGGTCCGCGAGAGGGCGTGGAGCAGGTTCGTCCCGTCGACCAGCAGGCGGTCGGTGGCGGCGAGCGGGTTGCGGTCGGGCTGGGGCATCGACGCAATCGTACGCGCGGAGGGACGCACGGCTACGATCGGACGCTATGGGCCTGCTCCTGCTCGTCGATCTCGACGGTGTCGTCTACCGCGGCACGGACCCCGTTCCCGGCGTCGCGGCCGTCCTTGCCGATCGCGCGGTCAGGGGCGACGACATCGTCTACGTGACGAACAATTCGATGCATTACCGGGCTGACTATCAGACCAGGCTCGCCGCGATGGGCTGTCCCGTCTCGCCCGGCACGGTCGTCTCGTCCGCGCGGGCGACGGCGGCCTACCTGCGCGAGCACGACCCGGAGATCCAGCGCGTCCTCGTCCTCGGCGCGGGCGGCCTCGAGCGCGAGCTGCGCGACGAGGGCTTCGATGTTGTGACGGCGGGCACAGCCGCGACGCGGCTCAGCCAGGAGGGGATCGACGGCTTCGCCGCGGCCGGCAACCCCGATGCGGTCGTCGTCGGTCTCGACCCCAACCTGACATACACGCGCCTCGTCGTCGCGTCGGACTCGATCCGCGCGGGCGCCCATTTCATCGCCACCAACCGCGACCCGATCTACCCGACCGAGCGCGGGCTGCGCCCGGGAGCCGGTTCGATCGTCATCGCGCTCGAGGCGGCGACCGGCGTCGTCCCGATCTCGATCGGGAAGCCGGCACCCTACCTGCTCGAGGCCGCCGCGCACGCGGTCGGGCGCGAGCCGTCCGAGGCGATCATGATCGGCGACGCGATCGCGACGGACCTCGCCGGGGCACAGGCCGTCGGGGCGCGCTCCGTCCTTATGCTCACCGGGGTGACGACGCTGGCCGAGGTCCAGGCCCTCCCCGCCGATCGGCAACCAACCGCGATCGCGGTCGACGCGGCGGAGCTGGCCAAGGCGCTCGAGGGCTTCGAGCCGGCCTGATCGCCTCGCGCACCCCGCGCCTCGCGGGACGACGCTCAGTGAGCGTCCACCTCGGGCACGCTCCCTGTCCCGACCGCCTCCGAATCGCGCTCGCGTTCCCGGCCCCCCGTTGATGGATCGCCCGCGGACGCGATCGACGCATCGAGGATCTCGAGCACCCGCTTCGCTCCCAGCCCCTCGAGGATCGTGCGCGCCGAGTCGGCCGCCACGCGCGCGTCCGGCTGCTGTGCGCCGGCGAGGCGCACGAAGACGAGCGACGTGACCGCCTCGTCCCACGGCAGGCCGAGGTCACGCCACCCGGCGATGGCCGTCCGGTAGAGGGCAACGGCGTCGGACGTCTGGCCGTCGAGCGCAGCCAGCCCGGCGCGGATCGCCATTCGGTCGACGTCGAGGGCGCGGCCATGGGCACCGGTCGCGACCAGGCGGTCGAGCGCCAGGCGGGCGCCGGCCGCGTCGCCGGCAAGGAGCGCCGCCGTCGCGGCACGCGGCAACACGTACGGGGCGTTCAGGGTGCTCAGCTCCGCCATCTCGAGCCAACTCGCCGATGCCTCGTCGAACCGGCCGCCAACGAAGCTTCCCCAGGCGCGCATGTCGATGGCATTGCTGGCCAGGTCGTTGTCCTGGGCACCACCCGAGAGTGCCTGGTAGCGGGCCGCGACCTGCTCCATATCGAGAGTGCCGCGAAGGAGTCCGATCACCGTGGAGGCGCCCTCCATCGGCAGTCGGATGGCGGGCTCGATCTCGAGCTCGTCGAGCGACGCGAAGGCGACCGCCTGGAAGTCCCATTCGCCGGTCCGCAGAGAGTCCTCTCCGGCGTTGCCTATGAGCGTGAGCTCCATGTCGCGGCGGCCGATCCGGCGGGCGAGTGCGATCGCCTCTCGTTCGAGCTCGACGGCGGCCCGCGGGTCGCGGATCGCCATGTTGAGGCTGAGGGCCACGAGCGCCCGCCCCTCCCACGCGGGGAAACCCTGTTCGACCGCGAGTCGGCGGGCCGCCTCGACGAGCGCGATGCCCTCGACCGGGCGGCCCGCCTTGGAGAGAAGGCTGCCCTTGTTGATGAGGACCTCGACCAGCAACTCGTGCAGCTCCTCGCGTTCCGCGATGGCAAGGCATCGATCCGCCAGGGCAAGGCCCTCGTTGACTCGGTCCTGGCTGAAACGGACCCGCGCGAGTGCCCCGAGCAGAGCGGCGAGATCGGGAGGTGAGGCGGCGCCCTCGGCTTCGGCGAGAGCCGGCTCGAGGACCGCGCAGGCGTCCTCGTTGCGGCGCCCGGAGATGAGCGCCGACCCGAGTGCCGCCGCAGCACCGAACATGCCCGCCGGGTCGTCCATTTGGCGCCGCAGGTCGATCGCTTCGCGCAGGAAGGCCTCGGCTCGATCCGGCTGGAGCGCGTGGCTCGCGGCTCGTCCGGCGCGCTCGAGGATCGGCGCCCGTTCCGCCGGATCCTTTGCGACCAGGAGGGCCTGTTCGAAAAACCCGAGCGCACCTTCGGGCGACCCGAGGTTCTGAGCACGATCGGCGGCACCAACGAGCGCAAGGCGGGCCTGGACCGCGACCGCATCGCCTTCCGGACCTTCCGGGGCTGCCTGCCACGCGGCGATGTAGTGACCGGCGAGGGCACCGGCCAGGTCGTCCTCGCCCAGTGACTCGAAGAATCGCGCGGCGGCGAGATGGCGGGAGCGACGGTCGCGCCGCGCGAGCGTCCCGTAGGCGACCTCGCGGATGAGCGCCTGGACGAAGCCGTACATCCCGCGCTCCGGCGACCGTGGATCGACCTCCTGGACGATCAGCTCGGCACGGGCCAGGTCGCGCAGCCGGCCCTGCAACGCGGTCTTCTCCTCGCCGGAGACCGCGGCGAGCCCATCGAGGGTGAACGTCTGACCAAGCACGGCCGCGTCCTGCAGGAGGGCACGATCGCTCGGCCCGAGGCCGTCGAGGCGTGCCGCGATCAGGGCCTGGAGCGTCTCCGGGACCGTCAGCTCCCCGAGCTCGCCAACCGGTTCATACCGGCCGTCCGCCTCCCGCAGACGGCCGTCGGCGACGAGCATGCGGATCGTTTCGACGGCGTAGAGGGGGATTCCGTCGGCACGGGCGACAATCGAGCGCACGGCGGCGGCCGGCAATCCGGGCACCAGGCCGGCGAGCAGCTCATGCATCGCCGGTTCGCTCAAGGGTTCGAGCCCGAGGGCGAGGAAGTTGCGTCGCCCGGCACCCCAGTCCGGCCGCCGGACGAGGAGATCGGGCCGGGCGAGCGTGATGATCAGGATCGGGACGCCGCGGCTCCACTCGAGCAGGTGGTCGATGAAGTCGAGGAGCCCGGCATCGGCCCACTGCAGGTCTTCGAACAGGAGGCCGACCGTCCCCGTCGAGGCCAGCCGTTCGAAGAAGGTCCGCCAGGCCCGGAAGAGCTCGTCGCGACCACCAGCCGGGGCGTCGCCGACACCGAGGAGCGCGAGCAGCGCCGGCCCGATCCAGGTTCGCTCGCCCTCGTCCGGTACGTGCTGGCGGACCATCTCGGCGACCTTCGATCGGGTTGTGTCGGTGTCGTCGGTCTCGAGCAGCCCGGCGCGTGAGCGGATCATCTCGCCGAGCGCCCAGAACGTGACGCCCTCCCCGTAGGCCGGCGAGCGGCCGTCATGCCACCAGACGCCTTCCACGACCCCGTCGACGTACTTCAGGAACTCCCAGGCGAGCCGGCTCTTCCCGATGCCGCCCTGCCCGGTGATCGAGACGAGCCGGGCTCGCTGCTCCCGCGCGGTGGCGTGGAACAGGTCCTTGAGCAGTCGCAGCTCCGAGTCCCGCCCGACGAATGGCGCCTCGAGCCGATCGCTTCGGCCAAGGCCCTTGCGCTTGCTCACGACGCGCAGCGCGACCCAGGCCTGGATCGGCAGGGCCTTGCCCTTGAGGGCCTGCTCGCCGGCCGGCTCGAAGGCGATTGCTCCAGATGCCGCCCGCTGGGTGGTGTCGCCGACGAGCACGGTGTCTGCCGCCGCCACCGATTGCAGACGCGAGGCGGTGTTGACGAGATCGCCGGCGACCATCCCCTGGTTGCTCGCCCCGAGGGTCACCGCGGCCTCGCCGGTCAGGACGCCGGC
>JBDTNS010000143.1:0-5549 GCA_039933675.1 Chloroflexota bacterium | reverse complement strand
CGCGGCCCGGCGGGGGGCGAGGCCCGGCGAGGGGGCGGCCCGGCGAGGGGGCGGCTGCGACCTCGGCGCGCCCATTTCCAAAACCATTCTCACTTTGCGATGACCCTCGGCTGCATCACCGCGAAGTTGGGCGCGGGGCCTGGGTCTGGGTCTGGGTCTGGAGGCTGCTCCGACGTTCGGCCTTGATGCAGCCGAGGGTCATCTGATTGGGAGGTATGTTTTGGCGCGGGCGTGAAGCCGGCGCGCTTGGTTGCATGACTATGCATCGAGGCTGTATGGTCTGCGGGATGACGATCACTGACCGGGCCCACCCATTGCCGCCGACGGCGTCGCGGACCAATCGCGCCGAGCTGGGTGTTGACCGTGCGGGCGGGCCGCGCCGGCTGACGGTCGGCATCATCGGTGCCACTGGATATGCGGGGGGCGAGCTTGTCCGGATCCTGGCCCGGCACCCGAACGTGGAGCTGATTGGGCTGGTGGGGCGCGACCGGGACCACGACCCGATCGGCGCCATCCATTCACACCTCGCGACGACCGGCTTGACCATACATGCCGACGTTCCGGAGATCCAGGTTGACGCGGTCTTCATGGCACTCCCCCACGGAGCAGGGACGCTGGTCGCGGCCGAACTCGCCACGAACGGCACGGCCGTCATCGACCTCGGCCCTGACTTCCGCCTCCGCGACGCGGGCGACTATCCGCGCTGGTATGGGTTCGAGCATCCACGCCCCGATCTGCTCGATCTCGCGATCTATGGGCTCCCGGAGCTCCATCGGGCCGAGCTCGCGGCCCTCCGTGAGGCACCGATCGCGATCGTCGGTGCTCCGGGGTGCTACCCGACGGCCACGCTCCTCGCGCTCGCCCCGCTGGCGCGGGCCGGTCTGATCGCCGATCTCGTGGTCGACGCCAAGAGCGGCGTCTCGGGCGCGGGTCGCGACGTCAAGCCGCACCTTCTCTTCGGCGAGGTAAACGAATCGGTTTCGGCGTACGGCATCGGTGGCCACCGTCACGTGGCGGAGATCGAGCAGGAGCTGGCCGCGGTCGCGGGCCTCGAGGGCCTTGACCCGTCGGCCAACCCCGGGATCGTCGCGGTCGATTTCCTCCCCCACCTCATCCCGATGACCCGCGGGATCCTGTCGTCCTGCCACGTTCGGCCGACTCGCCCGGTCGACCAGGCCGAGCTCGACGCGCTGTATGGCGACACGTACGACGACGAGCCATTCGTCACGGTCGTCTCAACGGCGCCCGGAACGAAGCACGTCACCGGCAGCAATCACGCCCGGGTCCACGTCACTACCGATCCTCGCACCGGCCGGATTCTCGCGATCGGCGTCGTCGACAACCTCGTCAAGGGCGCCGCGGGCCAGGCGGTCCAGGCGTTCAACCTCGTCCACGGCCTCGCCGAAACGGCCGGCCTCGAACAGCTCCCGCTCGCACCATGACCACGATCTCGAAGCTCCCCATCCCGGCGTCATCGGCGGACCTCCCAACGGTCGAGCGACGACCCGTCATCCCTGCCGGCTTCAAAGCCGGTGGCCTGGCCGCCGGGATCAAGGCCTCGGGCCGGCCGGACCTCGCCGTCATCGTCTCCACCGGGGGGCCTGCCGCCGCAGCCGCTGTCTTCACGCCGAACACGTTCGCGGCCGCGCCCGTTCGACTGTCACGGGCCAATCTCGCGGCCACGTCCGGGGATCCCCGCGGTGGCTTCGGCTGGGCCGAGGCGATCATCTCGACGAGTGGCAGCGCGAATGCCGCGACCGGCGCCGCGGGCGACACCGACCAGCTCGAGATCGGCGCGATGGTCGCGGCCGTGACCGGGGTTGCGCTCGAGCGAACGCTCCACCTCTCGACCGGGATCATCGGCACGCGGCTCCCGCTCGACCTCGTCCGGAGTGGGCTCGCGGCGCTCGTCCCGACCCTGACCGCCGACGATGACGGATGGCTCGCGGTGGCGGGTGCACTGCGCACGACCGATTCGACGACGAAGGTGGCGACGACGACCGTCGATCTGCCGCGGTCCGATGGCGGGCGCGTCGCCGTGACGGTCAGTGGGATCGCCAAGGGAGTCGGAATGATCCACCCACGGATGGCGACGATGCTCTCGGTGATCCTGACCGACGCGGCCGTCGCGCCCGAGACGCTGTGGGGTCTGCTCCGGCCGGCGGCTGCGCGGACATGGAACCAGCTCTCGGTCGATGGCGATACGAGCACGAACGACACGGTGTTCGTGCTGGCGTCCGGGGCTTCGGGGGCGGGGCCGGTCGAGCATGGTTCTGCGGCCGCGGCGATCGTTGGGGCGGCGATCGAGGCTGTCGCTCGCGATCTCGCGCGGCAGCAGGCGGCCGATGGCGAGGGCGCCAGCACGCTCATCACGGCGGCCGTCACGGGCGCGCGAGACGATGCCGAGGCCCGCGCGATCGCCCGTTCCGTGATCTCGTCGAGCCTGGTCAAGGCAGCGGCCCACGGCCGCGACCCGAACTGGGGGCGGATCGCGGGTGCGGCCGGGAACGCCCGGCTGGCCGATGCGGCCGTGCTCGAGGCGGCCGGTCTCTCCGAGGTAGAGGCTGCGGCCCGTGCCGGCACCCCGGCCGTACTCGATCCCACGACGTTGCGGATCGCGATCGCCGGTCACCTCGTCTTCGATGGCTCGCAGGGCGGCCCCGTCGCCTTCGATCGTGCCGCGGCGCGCGAGGCGATGAATGAGGCTGAGGTCGTCCTGTCGCTCGATCTCGGTCTGGGCGCGGGGAGTGGCGAGGCTTTCGGCTGCGATCTGACCGAGGCGTACGTGGTCGAAAACTCGGAATACACGACATGAGTGAAGTGCTGGTCATCAAGCTCGGTGGCACGACGATCGCGGACCAGAGCCGCGTCCTCGCGGAAGTGGCCGCGGTCGCGCGACGACGTCCCGTGGTCCTGGTCCATGGCGGCGGCAAGCGCATCACCGAGTGGCTCGACCGGCTCGGCGTTCCGAGCAAGTTCGAGGGTGGTCTGCGCGTGACCGATGCCCAGGCGCTCGAAGTGGCCGCCGCGGTACTCCGGGGAGTGGTCAACAGTGAGCTGGTGTCAGGTCTGCGCGACCTCGGGGTCGATGCCGTCGGGCTCTCCGGGGTCGATGGCGGCCTGCTCATCGCCGAGCGGATCCCGAAGCTCGGACTCGTGGCGAGCGTCGTCGGTTTGCGGCGCGACCTCCTCGACGCGATCCTCGTCGGCGGCCAGGTCCCGGTCGTTGCGCCGCTCGCCCGCGACGCCGATGGAATCGTCTGCAACGTCAACGCCGACGATGTCGCCGCTGGCATCGCGTCCGGGCTCGGTGCCCGCCAGCTCGTCCTCCTGACCGATGTCGATGGCGTCCGTGACGCGGACGGCCGCCGGCTCGATGCGCTGACTGCGGGCGAGGCCGAAACGCTCATCGAATCTGGCGTCATCGCCGGCGGGATGGTCCCCAAGGTCCGTGCCGCGCTCGGGGCGCTCGGCTGGGATGGCGCCGAGGCGATCATCGCGGATTCGTCGGCACCCGACGCCCTGGCCCGCGCCCTGACCGACCCGACCTTCGGGACGCGGATCACCGCCACTCGCGCGGCCGCGAAGACCTCGGCCGGTGCCGCGTGACCACCCAGAACGGCCACGATTTCAAGACCCAGCGCCAGCGGGCGATCCGCGACCTCGTCACGTCGCGGCCGATCGGGAGCCAGCGCGAGGTCGTCGACGCGCTCAGCGCCCAGGGATTCGCGGTCACGCAGGCGACGGTCTCGCGCGACATCGGTGAGCTCGGGCTGATCAAGGCGCCAGGCGCCGACGGCCATGTCTACGTGACGCCCGAACTGGTCGCCACTCCCCGGGCGACCGGCACTGACGACCGGCTCATCCGAATCCTCGGCGACATCCCGATCACGATCGGCCGCAGCGGGCTCATCCTCGTCCTGACCGGGACGCCCGGCACGGCCAGCGTCATCGCCCAGGCGATCGACGAATCGAGCCTCCACGAGCAGGAGGGCACGCTCGCGGGCGACAATACCCTCCTCGTCCTCTTCGCCGACGAGGCTCGCCTCGCCCGCTGGCGTGAGCGATTCGAGGGCATCCAGACACGTTCCGGAGGTTCAACGATCCCGTGAAGAAGGTCGTCCTCGCGTATTCGGGTGGTCTCGACACGTCGGTCGCGGTCGCCTGGCTCAAGGAACAGTTCGGTGCCGAGGTCGTCACCCTGACGGTCGATCTCGGCGGTGGTTCGCTGCGGCAGGGCGTCGAGCAGCGGGCGATGTCGGCGGGTGCCTCACGCGCGTACGTGGTCGATGCCCGCGAGCGCTTCGTCACCGATTACGTCTGGCCCCACCTCCAGGCGAACGCGCTATACCAGGGCGCGTATCCGCTGGCCACTGCGCTCGCCCGGCCGCTGATCGCGCAGCTCCTCGTCGAGGTCGCCAAGCGCGAGGGCGCCGACGCGGTCGCCCACGGCTGCACCGGCAAGGGCAACGACCAGGTCCGCTTCGACGTCGCCGTCCACGCCCTCGACCCGGGACTGGAGGTCATCGCCCCGATGCGCGTCGGCATGGGCCTGACCCGCGACCAGGAGATCGACTACGCGGTCGAGCGCGGGATCGAGATCCCGATAACGAAGGCGTCGCCCTACTCGATCGACGTCAACTTGTGGGGCCGCTCGTGCGAGACCGGGGTTCTCGAGGACCCCTGGGTCACGCCGCCGGCCGATGCATATGAGTGGACCGTCGCGCCGTCCGATGCGCCGGCCCCGGTCGAGATTCTTGTCGACTTCGAGGGTGGCGTGCCCGTGGCGCTCGACGGCGAGCGGCTCGATCCGGTCGGACTCGTGGAGCGCGTGCATGCGATGGGTGGGGCGCACGGGGTCGGTCGCGTCGATCACGTCGAGGACCGGCTCGTCGGGATCAAGAGTCGCGAGATTTACGAGACGCCGGCCGCGACGATCCTGCACGCCGCGCACCGGGCGCTCGAGGGGCTCACGCTATCGCGCGATACGTTGCGGTTCAATCGCTTCGTGGCCGACGAGCTCGCTCGGCTCATCTACGACGGGCTGTGGTTCAGCGCGCTGTCACGCGACCTGCGGGCGTACGTCGCCTCATCGCAGCGGGTGGTCTCGGGCGAGGTCCGCGTGCGGTTGGACCACGGGTCGGCCGTTGTCGTGGGGCGCCGGTCGCCGATGTCGCTGTACGACAAGGCGCTCGCCACGTACGACGAGGGGGACGCGTTCGACCACGCCGCGGCGGTCGGCTTCATCGAGATCTTCGGTCTGCCGCTGCGAGTGGAGGCCGCCCGACACGGCGCAGTCGGCAAGCACCACGGCGCCGCCTGGACCTGGACCGATCCGCTCCTCGACACGCTCCCGACGACGGTCGCGGATCCGGAGGCTTCGGCCGTCTGACGTCAGGCGTCGGGGCCAGCCCGCGCCGATCGCCGCGACCGCCGCGCTGCCACCGACGCCGGTACCATCGCGTCATGAGTGAATCAACCGCCGCCGCCGATCCCACCATCCTGCGCACCGGCCTCATCGACGGCCTGCTGGCCTCGAGGGCTGCCGA
>JBDTNS010000142.1:0-5608 GCA_039933675.1 Chloroflexota bacterium | reverse complement strand
CGTACGGGATCGGGGTCGGCCGGAGCACGGCCTGCATCGTCGAGGCGCACCACGACGAGAAGGGGATCGTCTGGCCGGCCGAGGTCGCGCCGTATGCCGCCCATCTCGTCTCGATCGGGGCGAACAAGGACCCGCACATCACCGAGATCGCCGAGCAACTCCACCAGTTCGCGATCGACGCCGGCTGCGAGATCCTGTGGGACGACCGCGAGGAGTCACCCGGCGTCAAGTTCACCGATGCCGAGCTCCTCGGTATGCCCTGGATCCTGACCGTCAGCCCGCGCTCGCTGGCGGCCGGCGGCATCGAGGTCACGGAGCGCGCCACGGGCGAGCGATCGACGCGCCCGATCGACGAGGTCGAGGCCCTCCTCAGCCGGGGTTGATCTCCCCGGGGACATCGTTCGCGAGGGAGGTGTCGACGTCGGTCAGCTCCTGCGGCGTCAGCGTCGTCCCATCGAGCGAGATGACGGCATCGCCGGTATCGCGCATCTCGTCGACGAGCGCCGCCGACGAGACCGCCTGTCCGCCCGGCAGATCGTCGTCCGTTTCGTCGACGCGGCTGATGGCAAACGAGATCCCCGGCGGGATCGAGGCCGTGATGCTGACCTCGGCGATCCGATACGGCGACCGCTTCTGGCGAAGCGAGCGGTTGGTGGTCTCCTGGAGCGCGGTCGCCTTGATGATGAGATCCGCGAGAACGCCCGGATCGATGCGCTCGACGACCGTCGAGACGCCGCGCCGGGCCGCACCCATCGCCGCCCGCGCCTGGATCCCGAACTTTTCCTGGTTGGCCGGATCGGCCGCCGACTTGCTGGCCATTCCGGCCGCGTGCTGGGCCTGCTCCGCGGCCGCCTCCGCCGCTTCCCTGGCTCGCTTGATGAAGCTCACGCCCGGAAGTCTATCGGGCAGAACGACCGCCGGCCACTAGGATTCACACGTGCCACCCCGTCCCCCGCTCCCGCTCGACGACCTGTATGCAAGCCTCGAGATCGCCACCGACGCGAGCCCCGAGGTCATCGAGCTGGCCTGGCGCTCGCTCCTGCGGCGACACCATCCCGACATCGCGGGGCCGCCGGGCCTCGAACCCTCGAAGCGGATCAACGTCGCGCACGACTGGTTGCGCGATCCGGTCCTGCGCGCTCGCTACGACCGCGAGCGCGGGCTGCGCACGTCCGTCCGTGACACCGCTGGGCGCCACCCGCGTCGCGACGACCACCTCGCCACCCGGGTCGTCCGCCACCGGCCGATCGATCCGGCGGAGACCCTGGCGCGATTTCTCGACCGCGTCGCGGCGCTCGAAGCCGATGAGATCGACCGGCTGGCCTGTGCGGAACCGGCACCGATCGCCTTCGGGGCGACGATCGCGCGTTTCCTCCCGCCCGATCGCCTCGCCGCGCTCGAGGCGATGGAGCTCGCCGTCGATACCCGGCTCGATCCGGTGGCTGCCGCACGCCCCGGGGTCCGCGACGCGATCGAGGGTTACGCCACCGAGCTCGTCCTCGGGCCATTCCTCGACGAGCTGCTGAGCGAGCCGTTCCGCGATCGGACGCGGGAGCGCCTGACCCGCGGCTGGGACGCGGCCGTCGGCCAGCCGCGCTACGGCCCGAACGGAACGGCGGTCCGGGCGCTCATCGCCCGGCTCGCGGCACTCGATGCGGACGGAGTATCGGCGCTCGCGGCCACTGCGAAACGTTCCCATGCCGACGATGGTCGCGCCGACCCGTGGCCGCCGGGCACCTCGCCCGAGGACGACGAGGCCTTCCGCGTCTCGTCGATCCTCGCCGCGCAGGATGCCGCCGCAGCGATCCCGGCCGGTGTCGCGGAGGGGACGACGCTGACCCGAGCGCGCCGCTCCGCGGCACGACTGGCGCATCTCCTCGTCCTCCGCCACGCCTTCGCGCCGGCGGCCTTTGCCACGCTCACCCGCGCCTGGCGTCCGCGGTTTCAGCCCGATGAGCAGCCGGGGCCGCGCGTCCACCGACCGGGGCGCGGGTAGGGGCGCGGCTGTGCCATGCTCGCCTGGTGGAGGCATGGCTGGTCGCGATCGCGGCGCTCATTGCATTCGCGGTCGCGGGCGTCATCGGCATCCGGGAGCGTCGCACGGTCGCGGCCGTCCGCCGCGCCGCGGGGATCGCCTCGGTCCGCGATCCGGTCCGGGTCGTCTCGACGCTGATCGAGCGAATCGAGCACCTCGAGGCCGCCGCGGCGGTGGATGCCCGCGACCGCGAGGCATTCAGCGAATCGCTGGGCCAGGGCGTTCTCACGGTCGGCGAGGGAGGCCGGATCGTGGCCGCCAACGGGGCCGCGCACGCGCTCCTCGATCGCGCCCCGGGGACGCTTCTCGGCCGGACGCTGATCGAGGCGTTCATCGACGTCCAGGTGGAGGCGATCGCGCGTGCCGCTGCGGAGAGCGGATCCGCCACGGGCGAGGTCGCGATCGCTGGTGCCGATGGTCCCCGGCTGATCCTTCGCGCCCGCCGTGCCTCTGGTGGCTCGCTGTGGGTCATCCTCGAGGACGTCTCCGAGCTGCGTCGCCTCCAGCAGATCCGCGCCGAATTCATCGACAACCTGTCACACGAGCTGCGGACGCCGCTCACCACGGTCAGCCTCCTCGCCGAGACGCTCACTCGCGAAGCCGAGGCGGCCGGCGACACGATCCCGCCCCGGATGCGCGACCGGATCGGCAAGATCGAGGTCGAGACCGGCCACCTCGTCCAGATGGTGACCGAGCTCCTGGACCTCTCCCGGATCGAGAGCGGCGGCGCGCTCGGCGTCGTCGACCTGCTCGATCTCGGCGCGGTCGCCACCGCTTCGGTCGAACGGCTCCGCCTCTTCGCCGATCGCCAAGGCGTGACGCTGCACGTTGACCTGCCGGCCAGCGTGCCGCCTGTCCGCGGCGACGAGGCTCGGCTAGGACAGGTCTTCGTCAACCTCCTCCACAACGCCGTCAAGTTCAGCCCCGACGGTGGGGAGGTTCGGGTCTCCGTCGGCGCAGCGGGGGACGCCGTCGTCGTCTCGATCGAGGATCACGGCGTCGGGATCCCGCGAGGCGCGCAGGCGCGTGTCTTCGAGCGCTTCTACAAGGTCGATCGGGCGCGCGTCCGGGGCGAGACCGGCGGGACGGGCCTCGGGCTGGCGATCGCGCGCCACATCATCGAACAGCACGGCGGACGTATCTGGGTCCGCTCCGTCGAGGGTGACGGCAGCACGTTCTCGTTCTCGATCCTGATCGCGGCTGCGGCGGTCGACTCCGCCGTACCCGACGCCTGACTGACACCAGCGGGAGCCACCATGGACCGACTGCACATCGCCACGCTCAACATCCTGAACCTCGCCGATCGCTGGTTCGAGCGCCTCCCGCTCATTCTCGCCGACATGGCCGCGCTCCAGCCCGACATCCTCGGTCTGCAGGAGGTCGTCTACCCGATGCAGCAGGACCGGCTGATCGGCGCGGCCGGCGAGGGTCGGTATGCGGCCCTGCGTGGGTGGGCGGGCCGCCCCGAATACGGCAATAGCCTGCTCGTCCGCGAGCCGCTCGTCGGCGTCGGGGTCGACCGCGTCGATGTCGGCTGGAACCGTGCCGCGCACCGGGCCTTCGTTGCGCTCCCGGGCGGCATGTCCGTGCTCGTCGTGGTCACGCATCTCCACCACCTCGGTCCCGACGAGGCGATCCGCGACGAGCAGGCGGCGGCGATCCTGGCGTGGCTCGATGCCGGGCCTGCCGCCACCGATGCCACGATCCTGCTCGGTGACTTCAATGCCGATCCGAACGAGCCGGCACCCGCCCGCCTGCGCGCCGCCGGCTTCCGTTCCGGGTACGCGGAGGCCAACGGGCACGAGCCGGCGGTCACCTGGCCGTCGGGGCTCCAGGCGCCGGCGATGGACACCGACGGCGAGCCCGAGTGCCTCGATTACATCTGGTTGCGCGGGGGGGTCCGCGTCGAGACGGCGCGGCTCGTCTTCGATCGGCCGGACCCTGCCGATCCGACGCTCTACCCGAGCGACCACCTCGGCATCTCCGCCCAGCTCGACATCGGCTAGCCGGTGGCGCCGGTTCGCACGCTCCGGCTCGCGCATCGCGGTGACGCACGCCGTGCTCCCGAGAACACGATCGCGTCGATGATTGGGGCGCTCGCCGTCCCCGCCTGCGACGGCCTCGAGTTCGACGTCCGAGTCTCGGCCGACGGCGTACCGGTGATCTGCCACGACGAGACGCTCGAGCGGGTCTTCGGACGACCGGAGCGTATCGATGCGCTCGCGGCGACCGCGCTGACCGCGATTGGCGTCCCGACGCTTGCCGACCTGCTTGCCGCGGCCGGCCGGCGCCCGTTCCTCGACGTCGAGCTCAAGGTCGACACGGGGCCGGTCCTCGTCGAGGTCCTCGCCGCCGCGCGCGGACCTGAGCTCCTGCGTGCCGTCGTCTCCTCCTTCCACCCGGCCGCGCTCGAGCGGGTGGCGCAGCTCGCACCGCGCTGGCCCACGTGGCTCAATACCCAGGTCCTCGACGCGGCGACCGTGGCCGAGGCACGCGCGCTCGGCTGCCGCGGCATCGCTGCTCAGTGGCGCGCAATCGACTCCCGATCGGCGCGCATGGTCGGGGCCGCGGAGCTCGAGCTCGCGTCGTGGACCGTGCGTCGCCGGCCCACTTTCGACCGGCTGGCCCGGCTCGGCGTGGTGGCCGCGTGCGTCGAGGGGCACGCCCTCGACGGCTGAGCGAGGCTTCCGATTCGACCCGGGAACACGCGCTTGACGGGGTGGCAACGTTCGATGCATCGTCCCGGTCATGTGTTGGGCACGCCCACCTATGCCGTTCGAGGAAGGCTTCGAATCGTCGGAGTGACGCGCCAGGCGGCGACCAGGGCCGTGAGCGGGGCGACCGCAGACGATCCCTGTCGCCCGCCTCGGCGGGTCGGTCCGGGACCGCCGGTCGTCTTGGAAGGAGGTGGCGGCGGCGGATCTCATCGCGTAGAGGTATGGTGCGGGCCGGTATCGATCCATTCGATCGTCCGTCCAGAGGGTTCGGGGCTGACCCAGATAGCCCCACTTGGAGGAGAACGCAGAATGCACAAGGCATTGAAGGTCGCTGCCCTCGGTTTCGGGCTCGCGATCGTCGCATCGGCGTGCAGTAGCACGCCGGCCGGCAGCGGGGCGCCCGCAAGCGGGGCGCCCGCAAGCGGGGCGCCCGCGAGTGGTGGCACCGCCAGCGGGAGCGTCGGCTTCTTCCTGCCGGAGAAGCAGACCGCCCGTTACGAGGCGAAGGACAAGCCGCTGTTCGACGCGGAGTTCGCCAAGGTTTGCGCGAACGTCAAGCTCAACTACTACAACGCCGGCGGATCGGACGCGACCCAGCAGCAGCAGGCCGATGCGGCCATTGCCGCGGGTGACAAGGTCTTCGTCTTCGACCCGAATGACGCCAAGGCCGGTGGGGCGATCGCGGCGAGCGCGGCCGCCAAGGGCATCAAGATCATCAGCTACGACCGCCTGCTGCTCGGCGGCTCCAAGCCCGACCTGTACGTCGAGTTCGACAGCAGCTCGGTCGGCAAGCTCCAGGGCGAGGCGCTTCTCGCCGATCTCACTTCGATGAACCTGACCATGCCGAAGGTCCTCT
>JBDTNS010000141.1:0-5656 GCA_039933675.1 Chloroflexota bacterium | reverse complement strand
GCTGCTCAACGACATCGAGCGGGTGCTCGAACGGGGGATCCCGCGCGAGACGATCGAGGGCTTCGAGCCCGACCCGCGCATCCGACCCGAGCCGATCCTTCGCGGCGGGCTCGGTGGCTCGCGACCGCAGGGTCGCCCATCGAGCGGGCCGTCGCGTCGTGCCGGTGCGCCCCGTCACGTCGGAGTGTCGCGACCCATGCTTGGGAGCGCGCGTCCGGTTGGTGCGCCACGAATCTCGCCTGCATCATTCGACGGCGGCGCTCCTCGACCGGCCAGCGGTCCGCGTCCCGGATCGAATGCACCGCGACCGGGCGCCTCGCGTCCCGGCAATCGGGGCGCCGGCTTCGCCGGGCCGCGACGGCCGGGGCAGGGGATCGGCAACGGCGGCGGCGGCCCACGTCCGGTCGCCCAGAACGGCCGGCCGAGCGGCGGTCGTCCGAGCAACGGTCACCCCCAGCCGCGTCCAGCCGGACATGGCAACGTGCTTCCCGGCGAGCGTATCGCGCGCCAGGGTGGCCGACCGTAGAATCGACGAAGCCGGTCCGCTGAGCGAACCGACTTCGTTCTTCACGACTCGCGGAGCCCCCGGCGGCGCCACGACCCTGCGCGTCGCTTACTGAGCCTGGTGTCCCTTGCCGTGGGTCTTGGCGGCCCTGACCGGCTTGTCGGCGTGCTTCGTGGTCAGCCCCGTGGCGGCTGCGCCGCCCTTGGCTGCTTCGCTCACTGCGCCACCGTGGTTGCAGTTCTTGCCACCAACGGCCGTGGACTTCGCGACCAGGCTGACGGCTGCTCCGTGGGTCGTGGCCAGCGTGCTCACGTCAACGGTTGGGGTGACGGGAACGACGACCGGGCAGACCGCGGGCACCTTGGGCGCCTCCGTGTCTGGCGCCTCCGTGTCTGGCGTCTCCGTGTCGAGCGTCTCCGTGTCGGGCGTCGCGTCAGTGCCCTCGGCGACCGAGCTCACGTACCCGCCGCGATTGCAGTTGACGCCACCGATCCGGCCGCTCTGCGCGGATTCGGATGTCGAAAGGATCCCATCGCCGTTCAGATCGGCTGCGAGCTGCGCCGCCGCGGCGGCCGTGGCATCGGCGACGACCGCGATCTCGCATGTGTCATCGATCCCGTTGCCGTTGAGGTCCACGAACGCCGCTCGGGCGCTGGAGTCCGAGACGAGGCCGGCCGCAGCCGCCACACCGCTCATCGACAGGATCAGCAGCACGGCCGTGCCTCCGGCCAGCCAGCTGGTACGCCATCGTTTGGACATCGATCTGTCTCCCATCCCCCCGGACGGATGATTGCTATCCGGTCATACGCCGGTCGGGATGATTCCCATGGCGAGTATCCCTGCGGCACCAGTAACGCGGAGCCGTACCTTCGGTTGCCGCCGGGTCGCCGGGAGTGCCGTCCGAGGTTCGGAGGGCAGGGGCAGGGTGCGGAGCGGCGCACAGCGGTCCGGTGCGCGCGAGCAACGCCGTCGTCATCCGCCGGTGGCTTCAACCCGGGACCCTGCGCTTGCCGATGGTCGGGTTGACGTTCCTGGAATCGGGGGCATACTGCGGCGGACGGGCTCTACCGGCTGAACCTATTGGCTACGACGCTCGACACTTACGAGGTGTCGCTTTGCGTCGCCCGTTTCTCTCCCGCCCCATGATCATGGTCCTTACCGTGGGAGCACTGCTCCTCGGATCCCTCTCGCTCGCCGGCGGTGTCACCGCGGCGACGACGATCGCTCCTACCACGACCTGCAGCAATGGCGTCGATGACACGCCGGGCCTCGGCCTCATCTGCCAGGTCACGATCGTCAACCGGATCTCCGCCCAGGGTGGATCCGCACGGGTCACGGTCCGTGAGTGTCACGGTGCGGCCGGCGTCCCGGAGACGACCTGCACGACCCAGACCAGCAGTCTGACGAGCCCGGTCACCAACGTCACCCAGTGCAACGCGAGCACCAACGGCGGCGGCGGCACGCTCCGCTGCAGCGTTTGGGTCACGAACAAGTTCATCGGGATGGCGACGGGCGCGTCCGCCGTCACGGTCAATCAGTGCGTCGGTTCCGGTGACGGGATCGCGAACAACTGCGATCCGTTCCCGGCCACCACGTCCGGCGCCACGGTCACCCAGTGCAACGGCTCCGCCAACGGCGGGACCCTCGTCCGCCTCGAATGCACCGCGAGCGGCACAGAGCCGTCGTCGCACGGCGTGACGATCAATCAGTGCAACGGCTCGACCAACGGCGGCGGCGCGCTCGTGATCTGCTCGGCCACGGTCTCCAACGTCCGGGTCGCCGCGGCGACGCCGACCACCGGCTCGACCGCTGCGCCGACGGCCCCACCGACCGACACCGCGCCGGTCTCCGACCTTCCCGCTCCGAGCTCGATGCCGATCGTGCTCCTCGGGCTCTCCGTTCTCGCCTTCGTCGCGATCGCGCGAACGCGCTTCGCCTCGCGCCCCCGCTGACAGCTCGACCTGGATCGGCGGCCCTCGCCGTCGATCCAGGGCTCACCCCGCGATCAGCCGAGTGCGGTTGACCAGCCGACCGACAATCGGGCAGCGCCCCATAGGCCCCCGACCCACCGTCACGAGCTGGCACTGCAATCGGTGGCCTTCAGACGCCCGTCGAGACCAACGCCTCGACGCTACTCCATATTCGGAATTGGTCGTCGGATCAGCTCCGCGAGGGAGTCCCCTTCGGGCCGGACCAGCTCCGCGATTCGCTCCCGGTTTACGTCCGCGACGATGATCTGGCCGATCTCGGCCCGCACGACCGTGAAGACGCCGAGCCGCTGCATCTGCTCCGTCTGGGACCGGTTGTCCGCGGTCGGCGTGAGGTAGTGGAGCGAGCTGGCACGGTAGCGATGGATCAGGAAGAGCTGGACGAGCGTCATCAGCCGCCGCCTGCGGATGGAAGGTGCTGTGTTCTGATCACGGATCGATAGGATGCTCCGACCCCGCCGGTCCGCAATGCTGGCGAAGATCATGTTAGCCAGAGGCTCATTCGCGTCATCGAGCACTCGAAGCTCCAGGAGGTCCGATGCCGCGGCGTGAGGCCGCAGCTCTACGCGAATCTTCCCGGGACGACCCCACTCGGTTGCCCATGCCGCAAGCCATCCCTCGAGCAGCTTCGTCGGCACCTCGGTCTGGACAAGATGCTGATGCTGTGTGGAGCCCTTCCCCATCGCCTTCGTCGCCGCGGTCCGCCCCGAAGCGGCCATCAGGGCCGCGTCCAGCCGGTCGCCGCCGACGAGGGACTGCGGCGTCCGGTACGGAGACTCGAGCAGCCGGAACCGGCGCTGGAGACGGGCCAAGGCGAGCATCCCGTCCTTTCGCAACGCGGTGGCGAACTCCTCTGCGGCGAGGCCGTCAATCTGGTGCCCGCCGTAGGTGATGAAGTTGAAGACGAAGCCGAGCTTGCCGAGATCCTCAGGGAAGCGCCGCATCTCCTCGTCGCTCAGCCCGGTGGTGTCCCAGTTGAACGACGGCGAGAGGTTGTACGCCAGCATCATGTCCGGATACTCGGCATGGATCGCCTGCGCAAATCGACGCGCGTCCTCGAGATCAGCCGTCTTCGTTTCCATCCACAGGAGGTCGGCGAACGGCGCGGCGGCGAGCGACTTGGCGATGGCATAGTCGATCCCACCCTGGACCTGGTAGTAACCGTCCGGTGTCTTGGGCAGCTCGGGATCCCAGGTGAAGCGGATGTCGAGTGACTCTGCCTTGGCACGGACCTCGGAGAACGACGCGCGGCCCGCAAAGGTTTGCCACTCCTCGACCGTCAGTTCGAACGGTTCGCCGTCGCCCGTCCGGAGCTCGAGGATGTCGGCTACCGCCTCGCCGCAGGTCTTGAGGTTCGCCGCGGCCTGCCAGATCTCGGCGTACTGCGTGTCGATGGTGTCGAGCAGCTCCTCGATTGGCTTGCCCACCTCGCGAATCGCTGTGGCGCTCCGCTCGATCAGCGACATCAGCCCGACGTTTGCGAGCCAGGCAGCGGCATCCTGCAGCTCATGTTGAGGGACCGAGAACAGGAGGTGACCTCGGATCTCGTCCAGCCCGAACTCGTGCAGTGATTTCAGGATCGCCAGGAAGCCGACCCGATAGCTCGGCAGATCGAGGTTCGTAGCCCCGAGGATGAACGGCTGGTCTCGTTCATCGCTGCGGTTGTCGAGGAACGTCGCGGATTCGGCATCGGTGCGAGCGACGATGATGCCCGGCACCCGCATGATGTCCAGTTGCAGGCGGGCTGCATTGAGCCGCTTGTTCTGCTCATCCTGGGCGACCAGGACCTTGCCGCTCTGGTGACCGCATTTCTTCGCGCCCGGCTTCTGGTCCTCGATGTGGTAGCCCGGCACCCCGATCTCCACGAATCGACGGACGAGGTTCCGAACGTGGGCGTCGCCGCCGTGCCCCGTATCGGCGTCGGCGATGATGAACGGTCGGAAGTCGACTTCCGGCGTGGCTCGCCGCTTCTCGTCGTCCATCTGCGCGCGCGCGAAATGCTGGTTCTTGTCGGCGGCGAGGAGCGCGCGTACCAATCCCGCCGCTTCATCGGGGACCTGGCTCAGCGGGTAGCTCGCAAGGTCCGGACCGGGATCCTCCGTCGTCGATCCCTTGGCCGACGTCGCCCAGCCGCCCAGGTAGATGGCCTCGATGCCCATCCGCTTCATTACCACGGCCTGGCCGGGTGAGTAGGGACCGAAGGTCGTGATCTGCTTGCCGCTGGTGAACAGTTCGCGCAGCCGGGAGTGGAACGCCTCGGCTGCCGTCCGAGCGACGGTGTAGTCCGGCTGGATCGTGCCCTGCTGAGCGGCGACCTCACGGGCGGTATGAAGACGGAGGATGCCGTCGAACCGCGATTGAGCGAACCACTCGCGGGCCGCCGCGACTTGCGTTTCGAATGCGTCCGTCGCCATCTCAACGCGTTCAGAGGACATCGATGGCGCTGCTTCTGCGTTCGGAGCCTCCCGCGTGGCCGTTTGGCTTGTCGTCGGCGTCATTCGTTCTCGTGATCCCTGAGGCAGTCGTCGGGGCACTCGCATTCGGACGAGTAGCTGTTCTCGGGCACTGCAGGCTCGACGAGCGGGTCGCCGTCGTCTGCGGCTAGGCGGTGCTTCCACGGAGGCGAAGGCTCAACCGAGCCGATAGTCTGCCGGACCGGCTGACGTTGATCGAATTCGAGCGTCACGAGACCCTCCTTTCGGCGACCTGGGCCACCCACGTTACGACCGCCCGGACCATCAGTCCAATCGAACCTGTGATATTGTGCGATCAGTCATATCGATCACTGGCAGGTTCTCAGGCGGAGCAATGCTCCTCGCGCAGATCGAAGGGTTCATCGAGATCGCCCGGCTGGGAAACATGCGACGCGCTGCAGACGCGCTCTCGATCAGCCAGCCGGCGCTCACCGCCCGGCTCCAGGCACTCGAAGAGGAGCTTGCCGCAGCGCTCTTCCGGCGCACACACGCGGGGATGGTCCTGACCCCGGCCGGTCGCGCCTTCCTTCCGCACGCCGACCGCGCGATCGAGGCGATCCGGAGCGGGGGTTCGCTCGTTCGGGAACTGGAGCACGGCGTCATCGGTGAGCTCGCACTGGCGGTCGCTCCGGCAGTCAGCGCCTACGTCCTGCCGGAGATCCTGGTTCGCTTCACGGAGCGACACCCGG
>JBDTNS010000140.1:0-5692 GCA_039933675.1 Chloroflexota bacterium | reverse complement strand
AGCGGACATGGGTGTGGTAGATCCCGCCGAGCTTGGCCGCCTCGATCGCCAGCGCGGCGAGCTCGTCGGTCGTGGCGTAGGCGCAGGGCGGGTAGTCGAGCCCGCTGCTGACCCCGAACGCACCCTCCTCCATGGCCTCGCGCAGGCGGGCGCGCTGGTCCTCCGTCGCGCCGGGCGTGCTCGGCGTGTCGTCCCAGCCGAGGGCCGCGATCCGGAGCGCGGTATTCCCGACGAGCTGGGCGACGTTGACGGCGGTTCCGGCGTCATAGCGCTCCAGCACGTCCTCGACCGTGCGCCAATCGATGCCGACTGGACGGCCCCGGCCGCTCGTCCCGTGCGCCCCGTCCTCGTCGCGAGGGTCACCGTCGAGGCCCGCGTTCATCTCGACGAGGTCGTCGAGGTCCTCCTGGTCCGGGAGCGGGGCGTAGCTGAGCCCGTCCACGCCGACGAGCTCGGTCGTGACGCCCTGGCGGGCCTTCGCGCCGTGATCCGGGTCGGCGAGGATCATCAGGCCGCTGTGGGAGTGGAGGTCGATGAAGCCCGGAGCGACGACCCTGCCCGTGGCGTCGATCGTCGTGCGTGCGTGGGGCACGTCGTCACCGGGGCGCAACTCGCGGATCCGGCCGTCGCTGATCGCCAGGTCGCCGCTCCGTGCCGGCGCCCCCGTCCCGTCGACGATCGAGCCGCCGGCGATGAGGATGTCCACGCTCGCGGTCACGCCCGTGCCTCGGCGCGGGCGAGACCGGCCGCGGCGCTTTGGACCGCGGCGCGTCGGACCGCGGCGCGTCGGGGGCACCAAATGCCCGTTCTGACCAGATCGCGCTGCACCGTGCGCGCCCACTGAGCACTGCGACGTCCGGCGAGCCGTCCTTTGTCCTTCTGCGCGCCACATGCGCAGTGCCACGTCGGACATTCCCGGCGTGAGACTGATCGGCGGCAGAGCCGACCCCCGTTCCTCGTAACGCTCACCCAGTGCGCAGCGAACTCGCGGTGAAGCGCCTCGGGCCACCATCCGGACCAATGACCAGCCGCAGCTCTCCAGCATCCCGCGCCACGCGAATCGCCACCGACGACGAGACGCGTGTCCGAAATGACATCAGCCAGGCGCGACGTGGAGCCGGCCTGAGCCAGGACGAGATCGGTCGTCCGTGCGGCCTCTCCAGATCTCAGGTCGCACGCATCGAGGCTGGCTCGCGACGGGCCACCATCCGCGAACTCGCCTGCCTGGGCGGGGTCGTGGGGCTGGACGTGCGGCTGCGGGACTACCCGGCCGGCGATCCGATCCGGGACGCCGGCCAACTCCGGTTGCTGGAGCGCTTTCGGGTGCGCCTCCACCCAGCGCTGCGCTGGTCGACGGAGGTGCCGCTGCCGATGGATGGCGACCTGCGAGCGTGGGATGCGGTGATCCGCGGCACAGGGTGGCGGCTCGCGATCGAAGCCGAGACCGTCGCCGACGACGTCCAGGCGCTGGAGCGCCGGCTCGCCCTGAAGCAACGCGACGGCGGCGAGCGTCACCTGATCCTGCTCGTCGCCGACACGCGGCGCAATCGACGGGCCCTGGCGTCGGCCCCCGCGGCCTTCGCCGACCTGCAGCTCCGGACCCGTGCGGTCCTCCGGGCTCTAGGCAGGGGCGACCACCCGGGCGCAAGCGCGATCGTGATCCTGTGACTCACGGCGCAGTGTCCGACCACGCCTGGAGCTCGAGGATGTTGCCCTCTGGATCCGTCAGATAGGTCCAGGTCACGAACCGACCGTCCTTCGTCTGGGTCGTGACGATCTCGCCGATCGTGCCGCCACCGGCGGCCAGCACAGCCTCACGCGCCTCCGCGACCGACGGAACGCCGAACGCGATATGGCGGAACCCCGGTCGATCCGGGGTGGACTCCGGCTCGTCGGGCATCGATGCGAACTGGTAGATCTCGAGCGTCGGACCGTCCGCTCCGAGGCCGGGCAGCCGGAGGTGAGCGCCGGTCAACGCGGCGCCGAGGATGCCCGTTCCGCGCTCAAGCACCGAACCGCTGATATCGCGCTCAGGCGGCACGAACGTGCAGCCGAAGACCTCCGTGTAGAAGCGGGCAAGCGCTCGCCAGTCGCGGGCGATCACGTTGACGTGGCCGAATGTCGCCTCGATCACGATGGACCCTCCAGTTGGCGGCCGCGGACCCAGGCCGCCCGGACCATGTCGGGATGGGCGCGGAACATCAGGCGGCTCACGAGCAGCTCGACGTCGTCGAGCAGGCCCGGGCCGTCGAGGTCGGGCCCGAGTGGCGCGGTCCGGCCCGGGTCGACCGCGATCAGGTCGGCCTCCTTGCCGGCCTCGATCGACCCGATTGCCGCGTCGAGCCCAAGAGCCCGAGCACCGCCGAGGGTCGCCAGGCGGAGCCATTCGAGCGGTCCGAGCGGCGCCTGGGCGGGCGCCAGCTCGCCCACCGACCGGAGCGCCTGCTGGGCATACGCGCCCGTCCGCATCACCCCGAACAGCGCGAGCTCGGGTCCGCCCGAGACGTCCGACCCGAGCCCCACCCGGAGCCCGGCAGCCAGCCGCTCCGCCAACGGCATGACCCCAGCGCCGATGAACAGGTTGGACGTCGGGCAATGGGCGATGGCCGTCCCCGTCTCGGCGAGTCGCGCCTCCTCCCGGGCCGACAGGTGGATCCCGTGGGCCAGGATCGAGCGCGGCCCAAGTGCGCCCGCCCGGTCGTACACGTCGACGTAGTCGCGCGCTTCCGGATAGAGCCGGGCCACCTCGGCGATCTCGCCGGCATCCTCCGACACGTGGCTCTGCCACCAGCACCCGAGCTCCCCGGCCAGCAACACGCTTGCCCGGAGCAGCTCGGCGGTGCACGACACTGCGAACCGGGGCGTCAGCGCATAGCCGAGCCGGCCGTCGGCGGCACCATGCCAGCGCCCGGCCAGGTCGGCCGACTCGCGCAGCGTGCGCTCGAGGATCGTCGACGGCTCGATCGTCTCGTCGTACGTCAGCCGATCCATCATCACCTTGCCGAGGATCGCCCGGATCCCATGCGCCTCGGCCGCTCGGAACGCGACGTCCATGGCGGCCTCGTACACCACGCCGTACGCGAGGACCGTCGTCGTGCCGGCGGCCGCGAACGCCCGGAAGATCGTTGGGGCGAGGCCCTCGACCAGCGCGGCGTCAGCCCACGAGCGCTCGGTCGGGAACGTCAGCCGGTCGAGCCAGTCGAGAAGCGGCAGCGCGTAGCCGAGACCCGCGTTCGGGACCTGTGGCAGGTGGGCGTGGAGGTCGACCAGCCCGGGCAGGACGACCCACGGCCGCAGGTCGACAGCCGCGGCGACCGCCTCCGGCAGGGCATCCGACACGACCCCAATTGACGCGATCCGGCCACCGGCGTCGACCCCGACGAGCCCATCCGCCAGGTCCAGCGTCCCGCCGCCGGCCAGTGGCGACACGACCCGTGCCCGAACGGTGAACGGCGGCTGCGTCGGGATCCGGGCGGTCGGCGACATCGACCGATGATAGGGACCGGCTACGGCGCCGGGGCGAACGTCGTGTCGATGAGGTCCGTGGAGGTGACCGGCTTCGGGACGAGGTCCAGCGACGTCATGAAGGTCAGGGTCTTGTCCCAGGCCGCCCGATCGACCGCGCCCGTGATCGGCGAGCCGGCAACCGCCGCGGCCGGCCGCCAGCCCGAGATCGTCGCCGCGAGCAGCGCGAGCTGGAGCGCCCTGTCCGTGCCGAGCTCCGGCACCGCCGTCACGGACGCATCCACGCCCAGCGACGGATCGGCCGCAATGTCGTTCATCGCCTTGAGCGTCGCCCGGATGAAGCCCGCGACCGCGTCGCGCTTGGCCGCGATCGTCGCGTTCCCGGCCACGATCCCGGGGCCCGGCAGCGGCGTGACGTCATCGATGTGGAGGACGACTGCCTTCTGGCCGGTCGTCCGCTCGAGCTGGACCGGCTCGTTGTTGACGAACCCGGTCGCGGCATCCACCGCGCCCTGCGCGACGGCGGCACCCTGACCGAAGTCCGGGTACTCGGCGATGGTCAGGTCGTCGACCGTGTGGCCCTTCGACGCCATGAGTGCCTGGAGCATGATCCACGACGAGCCGTATTTGCCCGGGATCCCGACCTTCTTGCCGACGAGATCGTCCGCGCTCGTGATCCCGCTGCTCGTCTTCGCGAACACGATCGAGGGGAACTGGCCGTAGATCGTTGCGAGGTACTTGATCGGGATCCCCTGGCTCACCGCCGGGATGACGCTCGTCCCGTCGGACAGGCCGAGGTCGACCGCTCCGGCGCCCATCTTCGGGACAAGGTTCGCGTCGATCTCGTTCTGGAATGTGACCGTGAGGCCCTCGGCCGCGTAGTAGCCTGCCTGGTCGGCCCGGTAGAACTGGGCGAACTGGACGCTCGGGATGTACCCGAGGCCGACCGTCAGCGCGACCGGGGCGATCGAGCCCGACGGGGATGACGCGGGCGAGGCCGACGGCGCGGGGGTGCTCGACGGCGAGCAGGCGCCGGTCAGCACGGAAGCGGCGAGCGCGAGCGCGGCGGTGGATCGGGAGCGACGGGTGGACACGCGATTCCTCCTGGGCTGGATCAGCGAAGGCCGACGACGCGGCGCTCGACGAGGACGACGACGAGATAGAGGGCGATCCCGAGCAACGCGATCGTCGCCAGGGTCGCGAACAGCAACGGGATGTCGAACAGGCTGCCGCGCGCGAGGTTCACGAGCAGCCCAAGACCCTTGTCGGCGCCGGCCCACTCACCGACGATCGCACCGACGACCGCGAGCGTGACGCCCACCCGAAGTCCGCCGAGGATCGACGGCAGCGCGGCCGGGATCTCGAGCGTGGTCAGGACCTGGCGGCGCGTGGCGCGCAGCGACCGGCCGAGCTCGAGCAGCCCGCGGTCGACGGACCGGATCCCGACCATCGTCGCGATCGCGACCGGGAAGAACACGATGAGGCCGCAGATGATCACCTTCGCGAGCAGCCCGGGCCCGAACCAGAGGGCGAGGAGCGGGGCAAGGGCGAGGATCGGGACGGCCTGGGCGGCGACGAGGTAGGGCGACAGGAAGCGCTCGATGAGCCGCGAGCGGGCGAGGGCGTAGCCGATCGCCAGCCCGAGGCCCGCCCCGACGGCGAAGCCGAGGACGACCTCGACGAACGTGGTCCAGGCGTGGGGCGGAATCGTGCCGTCCGTCCAAGCCTCCACGAATCGGACCGCGACCGCCTCCGGCGCCGGCAGGATGAACGACGGGAGGTTGCCGATCGCGATGATCGCCTTCCAGCCGCCGACGAAGACGGCGAAGCCGACGGCGAGCGGCCAGAGCTCGAGCGCCGACCGCCGGGCGCTCGCCGCGAGGACGATCGGCGTGGCGAGTTCGAGCGCACCGCGTGCCGGCGCGTCATCCGCTGCGCTCGTCACGCGACCTGCTCCCCGAGCTCGAGGTGGGCCCGGATCCGGGCGGCCGCGGTCGAGACGAGGGCCTCGTCGACGATCGCGATCGAGCGCGGTCGCGGAGCGGTGATCGGGACCTCCGCCGCGACGCGGCCTGGCCGCGGCGTCATGACAAGCACCCGATCGGCGACGAGGATCGCCTCCGGGATGCTGTGAGTGACGATGATGACCGTGGTCGCGGTCCGCTCCTGGAGGCGAAGCAGCTCGAGGTTGAACCGCTCCCTGGTCAACGCGTCGAGGGCAGAGAAC
>JBDTNS010000139.1:0-5696 GCA_039933675.1 Chloroflexota bacterium | reverse complement strand
GTCTGGCCGAAGAGCTTGTTCGCGGCGCCCGCGTAGTAGTCGAACACGAGGCTGGCGCCGGTGATCTCGCCGCGCGCCCCGGTGATCGGCTTGCCGACGTTCCGGCTCTCGAGCTGGGCGAGCTCCTCGGTGTGCTCCTTGATCAGGGCCGCCAGCTTGGCGAGGCTCCGACCGCGTTTGCCGGCCGCCCACGACGCCCAGCCCTTGCGATCCTCGAACGCCTTCTGGGCGGCCGCGACCGCCCGATCGACATCCTCGCGACCGCCCTGCGGCACGGTCGCGATGACCGACCTGTTGGCCGGATCGATCACGTCGAACGTCTGTCCATCGGCCGCATCGACGGTCTCGCCGCCGATGACCATCTGTATGGCGCGCACGCCGGCGCGGGTGTCGGTCGTCATCAGGAGCAGCCTCTGGTCTTGGGTGGTCGTGGTGCGGGACGCTGGCCCCGATGATACGCCCGGGTCCAGCCCGGACGGGCCGGATGGCCCTCCGCCCGGGCTGGACGGCCCTTCGGCCCGGCGCTGCCGGGCGGTAGCATCGGCGTGTGACGACGGCCGCCTTCGACGCCATCCGCGGGTCCCACGTCCGGCTCTGGCTGACCGCCGTGCTGCTGACGGTCGCGATCGGGACCGCGGGCTATATGGCCATGGGTTGGTCGATCGGCGACGCCGCCTACATGACGGGCATCACGCTGACCACGGTCGGCTACAAGGAGGTCCATGAGCTCGACGGCATCGGTCGCCTGTGGACCGTCCTCGTGGCCGTGGCAGGCGTTGCGATCATCTTCGGGTCGGTCGGGATCGTCGCCGAGGCGGTGCTGTCCGAGGCGGTCAGTGGACGACGGGAGGCGAAGCACATGAGGCGGTCCATCGACGGACTGGCGGACCATCTGATCCTGTGCGGCTACGGGCGGGTCGGATCCACCGTGGCCCGGGAACTGGCGCACGTCGGGGAACACTTCGTGGTCGTCGACATCAACCCGGTCTCGCTCGACGCGGCCCGCGTCGACGGCCACCTCGTGGTCTCCGGCGACGCGACGACCGATACGGTCCTGCGCGAGGCCGGTGTCGAACGCGCCCGCGGCCTCATCACCACGATCGATTCCGACGCGAACAACGTGTACGTGACGCTCTCCGCGCGCTCGATCAACCCGGACCTGTTCGTCGTGGCCCGGGCGAACCAGGAAGGGGCGGAGGCGAAGCTCGTCCAGGCCGGCGCGAACCGGGTGGTGTCGCCGTACATGCGGGCCGGCCGCCAGATCGCCGAGCTCGCGATCCGGCCCGGGGTCGCGGACTTCCTCGACTTCGCGCTGTCGCACGGCGAACCCGCGTTCTCGATCGAGGCGGTCGTGGTCCGGCCCGCCGGCCCGCTCGACGGCCAGTCGGTCGGCACGCTCCGGGACCGCGGGATCTTCTCGCTGGCGGTGGTCCGCGGCGACCGGGACTACGAGCCGAACCCGGCTGCGGACCGGATCCTGCGAGCCGGCGAGAGCCTCATCGTATCGGGTCCCGCGGACACGCTCCGCGAGCTGCGCGAGCGCGCCTAGCGATCAGGCGGCGGTCAGGCGGTCCTGTCCGGCGTCGGGGTCGCCATCAGCGCCGCGTCAGTCACGACGACCGCATTGATCTCGGTCTCAAGTCGCAACGAGGCTGGTCCCTCCGCCGCGATGATCGCCGCGCCAATGATCCCGGCGTCGTTGCGCAGCTGGGCCGGGATGACCGCGACCCGCACGGTGAGGCGCGGCACGAACCGGTCCGCGCTCTTGCTCACGCCGCCGCCGAGGATGAACAGGCGCGGCCACATCAGCTGCTGGATCCGGTCGAGGTGCTCGTCGAGATCGGCCGCCCAGGCCTTCCACGACAGGCCACGCTTGACCCGCGCGGATGCGGCTGACCGCTTCTCGGCCGCGCGTCCACGGATCTCCATCTGCCCGAATTCGGTGTTGGGGACGAGGACGCCGTCGTTGAACGTGCCCGAGCCCACGCCCGTCCCGAGGGTCAGGAAGATGACCACGCCCGATTCCGCCTTGCCGCCGCCGAAGCGCATCTCCGCGATGCCGGCGGCGTCCGCGTCATTGATGATGAAGATCGGTCGCTTGAGGACTCGCGTGAGCCGATCGACGACCGGGTAGTCGATCCATGTCGAGTCGATGTTGGCCGCCGACTTGAGGACGCCGCCGATGGCCACCCCGGGCAGGCCGATCCCAACCGGCGTGCCCGCGCCGAGGCCGCTTGACTTGGCGAGGCGCCGGACCAGGCGCGCGATCGAGGCGATGATCAGGTCCGGTGTCGCCGGGGTCGGTGTCGCAACCCGCAGCCGCTCCGAGCGCAGTCGCCCGGACTCGACGTCCACCACGGCGGCCTTGATCCCGCTGCCGCCGACATCGATGCCGATGGCGATCCGGCCGCTCGCCACCTCGGACGTGTCCTCCGTCATCGGAACCCTCCCTGACCAGCCTCAGAAGTAGTTGACCGTGATGCCGCCGTCGACCACGAGCGATGCGCCGTTCGTCCAGCGCGACTCGTCGGATGCCAGGTAGACCGCCATGTGGACGATCTCCTCCGGTTTCCCGAATCGACCGGTCGGGTTCCTGGCGAGGCGGAGCTGCTTGGCCGCCTCGTCCTTGACCAGCCAGTCCAACAGGAGCGGCGTCTCCACCGGCCCCGGGCAGATCGCGTTGGTACGGATTCCATGTGGTCCGAACTGGACGGCGAGACTGCGCGTCAGGGAGAGCACCGCGCCCTTCGATGCAGTGTAGGCGTCCTGGGGCACCGTGCAGCCGAGCAGGGCCACAAAGCTCGCGATGTTGATGATCGAGCCGCCGCCGCCATCGATCATCGCCGGCACGGCGAACTTGCAGCCGAGATAGACCCCGCGGACGTTGACCGCCATGACGGCATCCCACGTCGCGACGTCGGTGTCGGTCACCGAATGGTCGGCCTCGGGCATGATCCCGGCGTTGTTGTACAGGCAGTCGAGCCGCCCGTAGGTCGACAGCGCGTGGTCGACCATCGCCTTCGCGTCGGCCTCCTGCGAGACGTCAACCCGCACGAACGTGGCCTCGCCACCGGCGGCGCGCACGATCTCGACGGTCTCGGCGCCGGCCGCCTCGCTGTACTCGGCGACAATGACCTTGGCGCCCTCGGCGGCGAACATCTGCGCCGCGACGCGTCCCATCCCGCCGCCACCCCCGGTGATGATCGAGACCTTGTCCTTCAGACGCATCCCGCTCCTCTCATGTTCGTCGGCGTCAGAGTAGCGCCGGGCTGGTCCCGTTGCCGGGTGGCATCCCGAGGCTTGCAACCTCGTTGCGTTCTCTCGAATGATCCATCCTGCGAGGCTCGGGCCGCGAATGCCCTTCGTGAGCCTGCTGCGCCTGTCACCGATCCGCACCACCGATCGCCCGCCGCTGGCGGGGCGGTCGCGCTACGTGCTTGCTGCGCTGAGCGGTCTGCTCGCGGGCGGGACCGCCATCGCTGTCGGTCACCTCATCGCGGCGGTCGTGGCTCCCGCGGCCTCGCCCTTGCTGGCCGTCGGCAGCACGTTCATCGACCTGACTCCGGAGTGGCTCAAGTCGTTTGCGATCCGATCGTTCGGGTCCAACGACAAGGTGGCGCTGCTCGGCGGGATCGCGACGGTCCTCGCCCTCGCGGCGGTGGCCATCGGCCTCCTCGCGACCCGATGGCCGCGCCTCGCGATCGCGGCGATCGGAACGCTCGGTCTGGTCGGTGCGATCGCCGCCGTTCTTCGACCGGCGGGCTCGCCGATCAGCCTCCTGCCGTCGCTCGTCGGAGCCGTTGCCGGGATGGCGGCACTGGGCGTCCTCGAGCGCGCGGGGCGCGGTCGCGCTGTCAGTCCCGCAGTCGCGGGTTCGACCGACGCAGCGAGTGACTCCGACGTCTCCCGTCGCGGGCTGCTCGGTGCGGCCGCCGCGGTCGGCGTCCTGATCGCCGTGTCGGGCGGTCTCGGCGTTCTGATCGGCGGACGACGTGCATCGGATGCGGCCGGCTCGGCCGGGCCGGCGATCCCGGCGCCGCTCGAGCCGCTGGCGCCGGTCCCCGCCGGTGCGGACCTCGGGATCGAGGGCGTCTCGTCCTTCATCACTCCGAACGATCAGTTCTATCGCGTCGACACGGCGCTCCAGATCCCGTCGATCGCGCCGGAAGACTGGCGACTGAGGATCCACGGCCTCGTCGATCGCGAGGTCACGCTCACCCTCGCGCAGCTGCTGGAGTACCCCACGATCGAGCGCGACATCACGCTCACGTGCGTCTCGAACCAGGTCGGCGGCGAGTACGCCGGCAACGCCCGATGGGTGGGCGTCTCGCTGGCGACCCTTCTCGAGGCCGCTGGGGTCCAGCCAGGTGCGGACCAGATCGTCTCTCGCTCGATCGACGGCATGTCGATCGGTACGCCGACCGCGGTCGCGCTCGATGGTCGCGATTCGATGCTCGCCATCGGGATGAACGGGGAGCCCCTTCCCGCGGTCCACGGCTACCCGGTCCGGATGATCGTGCCCGGTCTGTTCGGCTACGTCTCCGCGACGAAATGGCTCATCGATCTCGAGCTGACGACGTTCGCCGCCTACGACCCGTACTGGGTCGAGCGTGGTTGGGCAAAGGAAGGCCCGATCAAGACGATGTCGCGGATCGATGCGCCGAAGCCGCTGGCGCGGGTCCCGGCCGGTCGGGTCGCGGTTGGCGGGGTCGCCTGGGCACAGCATCGCGGCATCAAGCGGGTCGAGGTCCGGATCGACGGTGGGACATGGTCCGACGCGCGCCTGGCAGCGGTCGACACGATCGACACCTGGCGCCAGTGGGTCTACGAGTGGGACGCCGCGAGCGGAAACCACACGCTCGAAGTCCGCGCCACGGACGCGTCCGGTGCGACGCAGCCGGAGATGCGAGCCGAGCCATTCCCAGCCGGGGCCACCGGCTGGCACGCAATCGTGGTGACGGTCACCTGAGCCGTCGCACCCAAACGTCGTCCGGGCAGATGCGTCGGACGGTCAACGAAACACCGGGCCGAACCGCAGTGGTTCCCGCCCACAAGCTTGGAGAAGCAAATGAACAAGCGCAACCGAACCGGGGCATTCGCAGGCCTCATCATCGCGGCCACGTTCGTCGGGGCGTGCTCGAGCGCAGCGACGGGCGGCACCTCCGCTCCGACCACCGCGGTCGCGCCGACGGCCTCCGCCGCACCCGTCATGTCGACGGGGCCAACGGCCAGCACAGCGGCAATGAGTCAGCCCTTCGGGCCGGCCTGCGCTTCGGTCCCGGCAACGGGCTCGGGGAGCTTCTCCGGGATGGCGACCGATCCGGTCGCGACGGCCGCCTCGAACAATCCCGCGCTCAAGACCCTCGTCAGCGCGGTGACCGCGGCCGGCCTCGGTGACACGCTCAACACGGCCAAGGACATCACGGTGTTCGCGCCCGCCGACAGCGCCTTTGCGGCGATGGACAAGGCGACGCTCGATGCCGCGCTGAAGGATCCGAAGGGTCTGCTGACGAAGGTCCTCACCTACCACGTCGTCCCCGGGCGGCTCACCCCGGAGATGCTCGTCGGTACGCATACGACGCTCAACGGAGCCGCCCTCACGGTCGCCGGCAGCGGTGAGGACTTCACCGTGAACGGCAAGGCCAAGGTCGTCTGCGGCAACGTCCAGACCGCCAACGCCACGGTCTACATCATCG
>JBDTNS010000138.1:0-5699 GCA_039933675.1 Chloroflexota bacterium | reverse complement strand
CGCCGACGCCGGCCTTAGGACGGCCGCGCTCTATCCACTGAGCTACGGGGGCGCGACCGTCATCGTACCCCGCTGATCGGCACGCAACGGAGCCTCGCCTAGAATGCGCTCGACATGGGCGTCACTTCCCTTCCCGACCTGTACCTGTACACCCGCGCTGGGTGCGAGCTCTGCATCGCGGCGCGTGCGATCGTCCAGGGCTTGCTCGAAGACCGTGCCGCGCGCGGCCAGCGTGCGGCAGCGCTGCGCGAGCGCGACATCTCGGCTGACCCCGAGTGGAATCGCCGGTTCTTCGATCGGATCCCCGTTCTCGAGCTGAGCGGCCGGCGCCTCGACCTCGCCATCTCGCCCGCGAGGATCCGGACATTCCTCGCGGACGCCCTCGACGCGAGTCTCGTCTGATGTCCGGAGGCACGGCTCGCAATTCCCGATATGCGGCTAGTGGAAACGACGGAGGGGCCGCGGTCGGCCGAGAGCAGATGCCGGACGGTGCGCACGCGCGCGAGAGAATCCCACGATGACCGGCGACAACCTCACGATCCTCGTCGCGCTCGCCGCTGGCGTGATCAGCTTCCTCAGCCCGTGCGTCCTGCCGCTCGTGCCGGCGTACATCGGCCAGCTGACCGCGGTGGCGGTCGCGGCCGGCGACGGCGCCTCGGCCACCGGACCAACGGCGCCCTCCCGCTGGACCGCGTTCCGCCACGCCCTCGCGTATGTCGCGGGATTTGGCGCCGTGTTCACGCTCCTGGGCGTGACGGCGACGTTCGCCGCGGCCGGCCTCTCGCCGTGGATGCCGGTCCTCCGCCAGGTCGGCGGCGTGATCCTGATCCTGCTCGGCCTGAACCTCGCCGGCCTCCTCAGGATCCCCCGTCTCGATCGAAACTGGCGCCCGCTCGACACCGGGGCCGCCGCATCGGTCGCAACCGCCACGGGCTCGATGTCCTTCGCGCCCACCGGCGGTCCGGGCCTCGGTGATCGGCTCGGCGGCCGACTCGTCAGCAGCCGCGGCGGCTGGCTCGCGAGCTTCGGCCTCGGGGCGATCTTCGCCATCGGCTGGACGCCGTGCGTCGGCGTGATCCTCGGCGGGATCCTCGGCCTCGCCTCGACGAGCTCGACCGTCGGCCAGGGGGCGATCCTCCTCGTCGCGTACACGATCGGGCTCGGGCTGCCGTTCCTCCTGATCGCCCTCGTCTATGACCAGGCTCCGGCGCTGCTTCGGCCGCTCATGCGTCACGGCCAGGCGGTGTCGGTCATTGGCGGCCTGCTCGTCGTGCTGATCGGCGTGGCGATGCTGCTCGACTGGCTGGCCCTTCTGGCTCTCTACATTCCCTTCAACAGGGCGGTCTGACCGGGTGGCCCAGCGACCCCCGGTGACCCATCGCCGCGAGCGCCGCGGCCTCATCGGTCCGTTTGGCGGGCGCCAGCTTCTGGCCGGGGCGCTGGTCGTCCTCGTCGCGGCCGTCGTCCTCGTCGTCGTGACTACGCCCCTGGGCACCGTCAACCCCGTCGGGCCGGGCGACCCGCAGGCGACCCAGTTCGTGCTCGGACCGTCGCCGGCGAACGGCCTCCGACCCGGCGATATCCCGCCTGACCTGACCGTCTCCCTGCCGAACGGCGGCACGGGCGCCCTGTCCGACCTCGACGGTCAGCCGGTTCGCCTCGCCGACCTTCGCGGCAAGGGCGTCTGGCTGAACTTCTGGGCGTCGTGGTGCCCACCCTGCCAGTCGGAGACGCCGATCCTGCGCGACCTCGCCGAGCGCTACCGCGATCGCGGGCTCGAGGTCGTCGGGATCGCCGTCCAGGAGTCGAGCCCGGAGAACGTCGCCGCGTACGCCGCGAAATACCAGCTCGGCTACACGATCGCGCCAGACTCGACCGGTGAGATCTTCCGGGCATTCCGTCTCTACGGCCTGCCGACCCAGTTCTTCATCGGGCCGGAGGGGGCGATCCGCTCGATCGTCCCGGCGCCCCTCAGCGAGCAGGGGGCGATCGCCCAGATCGAAGCGATCCTCCCACGCGGCGGCGCCTCACCCGCCCCATCGATGACTCCGACTGCCGCTCCGTCGACGGCGCCCTGACGCCAAACGTCGAGTCGCGCGACGTCCGTTCGTCACCTGATCGAGACCGGCCGGCTGACGGTCGGCCAGAAGGAGACCACACCGTGCGCTACGTCCTGTTCACGTTCGTCGGTCCGGAGCGGCTCGCGGACTGGGAAGCGATGACCGCCGACCAGAAGCGGGCGGACGTCGCCCGGCACACGGCTTGGTTCGGCGAGCACGGTCGAGCAGGCCGAATCGTCGGCGGCGAGGAGCTCGGCCGGCCATGGGAGGCGAAGACCGTCCGGAAGCGCGGGATCAGCGACGGCCCGTTCGTCGAGACGAAGGAGCTCCTCGGCGGGTTCATCGTCGTCGAGGTGGAGTCGCAGGCCGAGGCGCTCGAGATGGCGACCTCGTGGCCCGGCGCCGTGTATGACACCGATCGCGTCGAGGTCTGGCCGGCCGGATCGTCGACGGCCGAGGCCAACGCCCAGGCGACCGCCGACAGCGAATCATGACGAAGCCGGCTCGCATGCGTGCGGGCCGGCAGATGAGCGGCGAAGGGAGAGAGGACGGACCGCCGAGGCGGAAGCAATGCCTGCACCGTAGCCGTTCGGCATCCCGCCGTCTGGACTACGCGATACCGGACTCAGATTTCGTTGTCCGGCGATCCGTCGTTCTGATGACAATCTAGTCCGGACCGCACCGCACCGATACGTGCCGAAGGTCCTGATTCCAGGCAGGACGCATGACACGGACGGACGCCATCACACGGCCGGCGTGGGCCCAGGTTCAGACCGGCTCGTATCGGAACCGATCGCGGTCGCGGACGAGCCGCCCGACGGGATGATCCTTCTCGTGCGACAGCACGATCGTCCAGCCCTCGTCGGCCGCGGCGGCGAACAGCTCGGCCTTGACCAGGACCGAGTCGAGCGGGAAGTCGTCGAACGCCGTCACCCAGCGTGGGTTGGCACTCCACGGCCGCATCGCGAGATCGCCGAAGAACGCCAGCGGTGGCGCGCCCGGAGCCCGAACCACGATCGCCTGGTGGCCGGTCGAGTGGCCGCCCGTCGGGACCACGAACACGCCCGGCAGCAGCTCGCGCTCGCCGTCGGCCCAGCTCTCTGCGCCCCAGTCGCGCACGAGCTGGAGCTCCGGCTGGACATAGGAAGCGACGAGGCGAGGGTTGTCGCCGAGGGCGATCTCCCACTCGGCTCGCTGCGCGACGATCGACGCCCGAGGAAAGGCGCGACCCCCGTCGGCCCCGAGCAGGCCGCCCGCATGGTCGAAGTGGAGGTGGCTCAGCGCGACGACGTCGACCGACGCCGGATCGAAGCCGGCCTCGCGCAGGGCCGGAACGATCCACGGTCCCTCGTAGCCCCGCATCGCCCGGTTCTTGTCGTCGAGGCGGTCGCCGATCCCGGTCTCGACGAGGACCCGGCCGGCAGGCGTCTCGATCAGGAGGCAGTTCAGCGCCTGGAGCAGCCGGTTGTCGGGGTCCAGCTCGTCAACGGCCCAGCGCTGCCACAGGAGCCGCGGCACCGGGCCGAACAGGGCGCCCGCGTCGGACCGGAACGTGCCGGCCTGGACGACCGCGACGGACACTCCGCCGCCGAGGTCCCGTCGCCAGTCGACCGCATCGTTGGGTCCACTCGTCACCGTTCGTCATCCTGTCGCCGGCGTCGCCGGTACCACCACGTGTAGGCAGCGGCGATCAGGCCGGGAACGACGATCGCCCCGAACAGGTAGCCCGCTGCGAGCGCGCCGGTCCGGTCGCCGACCCGGGAGATCGTCGACAGCCCCAGGACGACGAACACCACGATCACGAAGATCGGTCGCGGCGGCTTCATCGGCTCTCCTTGTCGTCTCCTGTCGCTACAGGCCCGGGGGCGACGATCCGGGGCCCCGTGAAGTCGCGATGGAACGCCGACGCCGTGGGCTCCGACTGGCCCTGGTACTTCGAGCCGAGCGACGCCGAGCCGTACGGGCGCTCGACCGGGCTCGACATCTTGAAGAACGAGATCTGGCCGATCTTCATCCCGAAATAGAGCGCGATCGGGAGATTGGCGACGTTCGAGAGCTCGAGCGTGAGGTTGCCCTTCCAGCCCGGGTCGACGTATCCGGCCGTCGAGTGGATGAGGAGCCCGAGCCGGCCCAACGACGACTTGCCTTCGAGCCTGGCGACGAGATCGTTCGGCAGCTCCACCCACTCCAGCGTCTGTCCGAGCACGAATTCGCCCGGGTGGAGGACGAAGGGCTCGTCGTCGGCGATCGTGAGCATCTCGGTCAGGTCCGGCTGGGGGGCGCGCACGTCGATGTACGGATAGCGGTTGTTCCGGAAGACCCGGAACGAGCGGTCGAGGTGGAGATCGACCGAGGACGGCTGGAGGTCCTGTGCCTCGTACGGCCGGACGACGATCTCGCCGGCCTCCAGCGCGGTCCGGATGTCGCGGTCCGACAGGACGCTCACGCGCCCGCCTTGCCGAGCTTGCCGGACTTGCCGAGGCGGCCGGCTCCGGGCCGACGATCGACGGCGATCGTCTCGTCGCCGCGCTCCGCGTAGAGCGAGTCGACCTCCCGCTTGAGCGCCTCGAGGTCGTCGTAGCTCTGGTAGACGCTGGCGAACCGGATGTATGCGATCTGGTCGAGCTCACGAAGGCGGGCCATCGCCAGGGCCCCGACTCGCGACGAATCGACCTCGGTCGTGCCCTGCGACCGAAGCTCCGCCTCGATCAGGTCGGCGGCCTTCTCCGCGGCGTCGTCGGCGACTGGGCGCCGGGTCAGGGCCTTGCGGAGGCCCGAGGCGAGCTTCTCGCGGTCGAACTCCTGGCGCGCTCCGTCGCGCTTGACGATGACCAGACGGGCTGCCTCGACCCGCTCGTAGGTCGTGAACCGGGTGACGCAGGCGGAGCACTCCCGGCGCCGCCGGATCGTGGCCGATTCGTCGAGGTCCCGCGAGTCGACGACGCGGGTCTCGCGCTCACCGCATTGAGGACAGCGCATCGAGGCTCCTGCTGGTCGCACCACTACCACTTGTGGTGTCGCCCGATGATACCACTACATAGCGGGTGATTCGGACGTCGGTCCTGCCGCGCGATCGTGGCGTCGGAAGCCCTGGCAGTCAGACGCTCCGCTTCAGGAAGCGGCGCGATCCGTCGGTCGGCCGGAGTGCGACCGCCGCCTTGGCGTGCGAGGCGATGGCCTCGCGGGCGTGGAGGACGTTCAGGTAGCCACGCTTGATCGCCGTCTGCGCCTCGACCTCACGACCCCCGCTCCGGGCCGAGGCCTGGATCGACCGGCCGTGCTCGACCATCTCGAGTGCCCGCGCGCTCCGCTCGAGCTCCAGGACGATCTCGTCCCGGATCCGGAACCCGTCGTGCGGCGGATGGAAGCCGCGCGCCTCGTCGGCGTACCGGCTGGCTGCGTCGATGGAAGCACTGAGGTCGTCTGCCAGTGCGTCGGCGCCCAGCTGGCCGCGCCGAACCGCGTCGACCCGCCCGCTGATCTCGGCAAGGGAGCGCTCCGCGCGGACGGCCAGATCGCCGACCTGGCGACGGAACCGCTCGGCGTCGCGCGTCGCGGCGACGAAGCGGCCCGCGCGCCGGAGGACGAGCGCGAAGAGGGCGAGGAGGATCAGGAACGCGAGCAGTGACAGGACGAGGA
>JBDTNS010000137.1:0-5732 GCA_039933675.1 Chloroflexota bacterium | reverse complement strand
CGCAGGTTGTGGGCGTTGGTCAGGACCTTGCCTGCGCCGATGACGACGCCCGAGCCGCGCGTCCCGCGACCGATCCCGACGACGGATGGACCGACGCGCTCTGCGATCGAGCTGACGGCTGCCTGGAGTTCTTCGACGACGCTCATGGGGTTCTCTCTCCGAGTCGCGTTGCTGCGATAGACTTGTGACTTGCAATCTACAACTGACGGGACGCCGTGACAAGCCCCCAACCCACACGTACCATCGAGCCCGTGCCGGAACTCGTCGACCGTCGTGCCCAATCGCCGCTCGAAGCGGCGCTCGAGCGAGTCGGCGACCGCTGGAGCCTGCTCCTGGTCGAGGCCCTGCTCGACGGAGCGCGTCGGTTCAACGAGCTGACCGAGGCGTTACCGGCGATCGCACCGAACATCCTCACGGACCGGCTTCGGCGCCTCGAGCGCGAGCGGATCATCGTCGCGACCCCGTACCAGCAGCGACCGCCCCGGATGTCGTACGCCCTGGCGGCCGAGGGACGGGAGCTTGCCTCGGCCCTTCGCCTGCTCGCCGACTGGGGGGCGCGGCGATCCGAGGCCGCCGAGCCGCTCCACCACGAATCCTGCGGGACGTCGCTGGAGATCCGCTGGTGGTGCCCGACCTGCTCGATGCCGGTGGACGACGCCCAGGCCGCCGAGACGCGCTCGGTCTGATTCGAAGGCCGTCGCTACACTCGGGCACGATGGACGACGAGCGCTGGGAACCCGGGATGCGCGTGCTCGACCGGCAGGCAGCCCTGACACCGGTAGCGTCGCTACCGCCCAGCCTCCAGGGGCTCCCGCCGCGTTCGGTTCCAGAGGTGGCGCCGACGCCGCTCCAGCGGCAGTACATCAACCTGAGCGTCATCGTGCTCATCTGCGGGGCTGTGGCGATCACGGCCCTCGAGCTCGGCGCATCGCTCGGCAGCCCGCTGGTCAAGTTGTGCGTCCTGGTGGCCGCTCCACTGCTGACGATCACGACCCTCGATGCGGTCGTGCGCATCTGGCGCTCGGCCTGGGCCTGGATGCCGATCAACCCGGGACGAGGGGTGTTCCGCCTTGCGTGGGTCTGCGTGAGCCTGATCGGCCTGGCGGCGATCGTCGCAGCGTCGATCACGGTCCTGCTGGCTTGAGCCGGTAGCGCCCAAGGTGACCGACGACCGGTTCGAGCGAGGCCCCGATGGTCGCTCCACGGACCTGCCGTCGGGCCGCGGCGTCCCGTCCTGGGTCGCGCAGAATCTCAACTTCTGCTCGCGCTGCGGCGGCCAGCTTCGGTTCGGCGACGTGCCCGGGGAGGACCGCCACCGGCTGGCCTGCGCCGTCTGCGGCCACATCGCCTACGTCAATCCACGCCTCGTGGTCACGACGCTTCCGATCAACGAGGCGGGCGAGATCGTCCTGATTCGGCGTGGGACGGAGCCCGGCCTCGGCTCCTGGGCGCAACCCGGTGGGTTCCTCGAGGTCGACGAGACGGTCAATCAGGCCGCGATCCGCGAGACCTACGAGGAGACCGGCCTCCTCGTCGAACCCGGCGCGATCGTCGGGCTGTACACGCGGCTTGAGGCGAGCGTGGTCACGATCGTCTTCGAGGCTCGTATCGCGGGCGGGACGGCCGCACCCACCGTCGAGGCCAGCGAGGTCGTGGCGTTCGCCCCCGAGTCGATCCCGTGGCCGCAGATCGCGTTTCGGACGACGATCTGGGCGCTCCGCGACTGGATCGACCTGCGCCGTCCCGACCTGCGGCCGGGCGACGGTGGCTGGCGCTGAGCGGCGACCGGGTCGTCAGGTCAGGTCGATGAAGACGTTCTTGGTCTCGGTGTACAGCTCCAGGGCCGACATCCCCAGCTCTCGCCCGATTCCCGACATCTTGTAGCCGCCGAACGGGGCCTCGGTATGGACCGAGCTGTTCGAGTTCACGCTGATCACGCCGGCCTGCAGGGCCTTCGCGGCCCGGAGTGCCTTGCCGATGTCGCGGCTCCAGATCGATCCGGACAGCCCGTAGGGCGTGGCATTGGCGATCCGCAGCGCCTCTTCCTCGGTGTCGAAGGCAATGATCGAGACGACCGGTCCGAAAATCTCCTCGCGGGCGATCCGCATGTCGTTGGAGACGCCGTCGAAGATGGTCGGCATCAGGTAGGCGCCGTCGGCAAGGGCCGGATCCTGCGGTTGGCCGCCACCGACGACGAGCGTGGCCCCCTCGCCGAGCCCGATCTCGATGTAGTCCCGAACGCGGTCGCGTTGCTTGATGCTGACGAGCGAGCCGACCTCCGTGGCCTCGTCGGCCGGATCACCGACCTTGACCCTGCCCGTGGCCGCGGCAAAGAGCTCGACGACTTGCTCGTGGGCGGACCGTTCCACCAGGATCCGGCTGCGGGCGCAGCAGTCCTGGCCCGCGTTGTCGAACACGGAGTAGGGCGACTCGCTCGCGAACCTCTCGAGGTCCGCGTCCGCGAAGACGATGCTCGGGCTCTTCCCGCCGAGCTCCAGGGAGATCTTCTTGATGTTGCCCGAGGCCAGCCGCATGATCTCCTGGCCGGTCGTCGTCTCGCCGGTGAAGGCAATCTTGCCGATGCCCGGGTGGGCGGCGATGGCGGGCCCGGTCACCACGTTCAGCACACCGGCCGGGATGCCCGCTTCGAGCGCGAGCTCGGCCAGGCGGATCGCGGTCAGCGGCGAATAGCTGGCGGGCTTCAGGATCGCGGTGTTGCCCGCTGCCAGCGCCGGGGCCACCTTCCAGGAGGCCATCAGCAGCGGGAAGTTCCACGGCACGATCAGGCCGACGACGCCGATCGGTTCGCGCAGCGTCAGGTCGAGCCCGGGCTTCGAGACCGGGATGGTGTGCCCGAAGATCTTGTTCGCCGCGCCCGCGTAGTAGTCGAAGACGAGGCTCACGCCAGTGATCTCGCCACGGGCGCCGCTGATGGGCTTGCCGACGTTGCGGCTCTCGAGCTGCGCCAGCTCCTCGGTGTGGTCCTTGACCAGGGCAGCCAGCTTGGCCAGGGCTCGGCCGCGCTTTCCGGCCGCCCACGACGCCCAGCCCTTGCGGTCGTCGAAGGCCCGACGCGCCGCCTCCACGGCCCGATCGACGTCGGCGGGACCGCCCTGCGGCGCGGTCGCGATGACCTCGCCGGTCGCCGGGTTGACCACGTCGAAGGTCTGGCCGTCGGCCGCCTCGACGGACTCTCCACCGATGATCATGCGGGTGGCGGTCGCGGCGGAGGATGGTTCGGCGGTCGGGGTCGTCATGGCCGTGATGATACGCGCGGAGCCCGGCGCTCCCTAGAGGCCGGCGCCCTCGACGACCACGATGTCGGCCGCCACAGCCTCGGCGGCGACGATCGCGGCCCCGATGATCCCGGCATCGTTGCGGAGCTGTGCGGGCACCACCGGACAGCGCACGGTGAGCCGCGGGATGAACCGATCCGACTGCTTGCTGACCCCGCCACCAAGGATCATGAGGGTTGGCCACATCAGCTTGTCGATCCGGTCTAGGTGCTCGTCGAGGTCCTGCGCCCACGCCTTCCAGGACAACCCGCGCCGGATCCGGGCGATCGCCGCTGAACGGCGTTCCGCGGGGCGGCCGCGGATCTCCATCTGCCCGAACTCGGTATTCGGGACGAGGATCCCGTCGACGAAGACGCCGGAGCCGACACCGGTCCCGAGGGTCAGGAAGATGACCACGCCCGACCGGTCCCGGCCGCCGCCGAAGCGCATCTCCGCGATCCCCGCGGCATCGGCGTCGTTGACGATATTGACCGGCCGCCCGGTCAACTTGCGCAGGCGCTCGACGACCGGGAAGCCGATCCAGGCCTGGTCGATGTTGCCGGCAAACCTGAGCATTCCGTCCATCGTCACGCCGGGGAGGCCCACCCCGACCGGCATCGTCGGGCCAAGGCCTCCCTCCTTCGCCAGCCGCTTGACGATCCGCCCGATCGAGGCGAGGACGGCGTCTGGCGTGGACGGGTTCGGGGTCGCGATCCGGAGCCGCTCGGATCGGAAGCGGCCGGCCTCGACGTCCACGATGGCCGCCTTGATCCCGCTGCCGCCGACGTCGATGCCGATCGCGATGCGTCCGCTGGCCACCGCTGCAAGCTCGTCGGTCATTCGCGCAGGATTCGATTCGATCAGAAGTAGTTGACGGTGATGCCACCGTCAACGACCAGCGAGGCGCCATTCGTCCAGCGAGACTCGTCGGAGGCGAGGTAGATCGCCATGTTGACGATCTCCTCGGGCTTGCCGAACCGTCCGGTCGGGTTGCGCGCCAGGCGCAGCTGCTTGGCGGCCTCGTCCTTGAGGAGCCAGTCCATCAGCAGCGGGGTCTCCACGGGGCCCGGACAGATCGCGTTGGTGCGGATGCCCTTTGGTCCGAACTGGACGGCCAGGCTCCGAGTCAGGGACAGGACGGCGCCCTTCGAAGCGGTGTACGCATCCTGCGGCACGCTGCACCCCAGGATCGCCACGAAGCTCGAGATGTTGATGATCGAGCCACCGCCGGCCGCGACCATCGCCGGGATGGCGTATTTGCAGCCAAGGAAGACCCCACGGACGTTGACCGCCATGACCGCGTCCCACGTCGCCACGTCCGTGTCGGTGACCGAGTGATCCGCCTCGGGCATGACCCCGGCGTTGTTGTAGAGACAGTCGAGGCGGCCATAGGTGGCCACGGCATGATCGACCATCGCCTTGGCGTCCGATTCCCTGGAGACGTCGACCCTGATGAACGACGCCTCGCCGCCCGCCGCCTCGACGAGGCTCACGGTTTCCGCGCCCGCCGACTCGCTGTATTCGGCCACGACGACCCTGGCCCCCTGGGCGGCGAACAGCTGTGCGGCGACCCGGCCCATCCCGCTTCCCGCGCCGGTGATGATCGTGACCTTGCCCTCGAGCCGCATGGCACTCCTCTTCCACGTTCGCGTCGGCGTCAGAGTAGCGCCCGGCCGGGGCGGCCGCCGGGCTCCCGACGCACGAATTACGATGCGTTCATGCCGACCGATGCGTACCTCGTCGATGCGGTCAAGGCGGGGCCGAGGCGGCCGGGATCACGACCTGGCGACCCGCCTGCGCGAAATGGAACGCGAACGAACCGAGGGCTAGCGAGCCGCCCTGGCTGCCAGCAGGTCTGCCCTGACGGCATCGAACGCCTGGGCGACTGCCGCCACACGCTCGACAGCTTGCGACACCGCTCCCTCCCGGGCTTCGGACTCGAGGGTTCGGCACAGATTCGCGAGCGCGACTGCTCCGACGTTGTCACTACTCGACTTGAGCGAATGAGCCGGCCGAACGAGGGCGCGAGGGTCGCCGGCGGCCGCGGCCTCCACCATCGCGGCGAGTTGGATCACAGCGTCGTCGAGGTAGGTATCGACGAGTTCATCGACGAAGGCGACGTCGCCGCCCGTGATCTCGAGCAACCGCTCGAGCGCCTCCGGTTCGAAGGTTGGCTCGCTGGTCATGGGCTCGCGGTCTCACCGGGCTCCCCGATCGTCGGCCCTGCTCCAGGGGCCGACGACACCATCGAGGCGGCTGTCTCGCGACCAACGGAACCGGTCACCGCGTAGGTAGCCACTGGTCGGCTGAACCCCTTGACCGTGCGGTCGCCTGCGAAGTTCGCCTCGATCGCGTCTTCGGCGGAGGCGAATGTGCGTTGCGCGATGAGGATCTCGCCCGGCCCGGCGTCGGCGCTGAGTCGCGCGGCGAGGATGATCGCGTTGCCGATGGCCCCAT
>JBDTNS010000136.1:0-5820 GCA_039933675.1 Chloroflexota bacterium | reverse complement strand
AGCTTCTCCATCGGCCACCAGCGCGCCATCGGCTCGAACTCGATGGTGACGTCGGGCAGCTCGGTCGCCTCGACGATGCGGCGGATCTCCGCCTCGGCGGTCTCGAGCGCCCCGCGTTCGACGGCCCGGACGTCGACCTCGAGCGTGCAGCGCTCGGCCACGACGTTCGGCCGCGTCCCGCCGGCGATCAGACCGACATTGACGGTGACGCCCGGCCAGCGCCCATTCAGGCCGTGCAGCTCGTGCACGATCCGTGCGCCCTCGAGGATCGCGCTGCGACCCTTCTCGGGCTCGACGCCGGCATGCGCGGCGCGGCCGTGGACGACGATGCGGAGGTCGAGGATCCCCTTGCGCGCCGAGACGATGTCACCATTCGCACGGGCGCATTCGAGCACCAGCGCAACGTCCGACGCCGACGCGTACTCGAGAATGTGCGGGGTCGAGCTCGGCGAGCCGATCTCCTCGTCCGGATTGGCGATGTAGACGAGGCGCTCGAACGGCAGGCCGCCACGCGCCGCGATGATCGTCTTGAGCGCGTAGAGGCCCGCCAGCAGCCCCGACTTCATGTCGGTCACGCCGGGGCCGTACGCGACGCCGTCCTCGAGGCGGAACGGCCGATCGGCGGCTGTGCCCGGGTCGAAGACCGTATCCATGTGGCCGATGAGGAGGACCCGCGGCCCCCCCGGGCGACCGTCGAAGGTCGCGATCACCGTCTCGCCGAGCCGGCCGCCCGGGTCCGGCCGCGTTTCGACGCTGGCGCCGAGATCGGCGCAGAACCCCGCGATCCAGCGGCCGACCTGGTTCACGCCCTCGCGCGTGTAACTGCCGCAATCGATGTTGACGAGTTCCTCGAGGTCCTCGAGGTAGCTCGGCAGGTCCGCGGCGAGCGCCGATCGCAGGGCATCGAGCTCGGTGGCGGACGGGCGGGGCGGGGTCGCGGTCGGGGCACCCATGGCCCGCATTCTAGCCGCTGGCACCTTGCTATCCTGCCCGGACCGTGCGACTGGTCGAGACACGCCTGCTCGAGGGCCCCAACGTCTACCGGCTTGAGCCGGTGGTCAAGCTCGAGGTCGCCGTCGGCCGGCGGCGGACCTGGTACGGCCAGCGCGATCCCGGTCGCCATGCCCTCGTCCACCTGGGGGCCAACGTCGCCGCCAAGGACTGGCCGGACGCGGTCGCCTCGACGGTCGCGTGGATCCGGCGGCTCCGCGTCGACCACAGCGAGGGCCGAGGCGGAACACGCGTCCATCGCTCATCGGACCCGGGTCATTGGATCATCGCGTTCCCGTGGGTCGGCGCCGAGCGCGCCCTGACGATCGCGGAAGCCGCGCTTGCCCTCGCCGAGCGCGACGTCTCGGCGTCGCGGACGGCTCGCCTGACGGGCCGCCAGGAGCGCCTCCTCGCGCGCTGGACCGAGCGGCTGACGCAGGCCCGCTCGACGCCACCAGAATGGCTGCGCGATTCGGACCGACGCGTGCCGATCGTGTCGATCTCGGGGACGAACGGCAAGAGCACCGTGACGCGGCTCGTCAGCCACGTCCTCCTGCTCGCGGCACGACGGGTCGGGACGACGACCTCGGATGGCATCCTCGTCGACGAGCGAATGGTCGAGGCGGGCGACTGGACGGGGCCCGGTGGCGCCCATCGAATCCTCGGCCGGAGCGATATCGACGTCGCCATCCTCGAGACGGCGCGGGGCGGGATCGTCCTGCGCGGGATCGGCTACGAGTCGAACGACGCGAGCATCCTCACCAACGTCTCGTCCGACCACCTCGACCTGCAGGGCATTCACACGCTGCCCGAGATGGCCGAGGTCAAATCGACGATCTGCCGGATCACGAAACCCGACGGCTGGGTCGTGCTCAACGCCGACGACCCGCTCGTCGCAGCGGTCGCCCGCCGGGTCAAGGCGAACGTCGCCTACTTCACGCTCCACGACGACGCCTCCGCGGTCGTCCGTCGCCACCGGCTGCGTGGCGGCCGGGCGTATCTCCTCCGTGACGGGTTCCTCGTCGAGGCCAACGGCTCCGACGAGCGCAGGATCGTCGATGTCGCCCGCGTCCCGATCACAATCGGCGGGCTGGCTCGCCACAACGTCGCGAATGCGATGGCCGCGGCCGGCGGAGCGCGCGGGCTCGGCGCGACCATCGCCCAGGTCCGCGACGGCCTACTCGACTTCGCACCGAGCGCTGAGCAATCGCCCGGGCGACTCAACCTGTTCCGTCTCGGCGCCAAGGTCGTCATCGTCGACTTCGCCCACAACGAGGCCGGGATCGGGGCCGTCCTCGACGTCGCCCAGGGGATCGCCGGCGGGGCGGCCGGCCGGACCGCGCCGATCACCGCGATCATCGGAACCGCCGGCGATCGGCCCGACGACACCCTCCGCGGGATCGGCCGGATCGCCGCCGAGCGGGCCCAACGCATCGCGATCAAGCAGACCACGAGATACCTGCGCGGGCGCACCGCCGAGTCGGCCATCGGCGAGCTTCTGGTGGGTGTCGTCTCGGGCGGGGTCGACGCCGCCGACGTCCCGATCTACGAGTCGGAGACCGAGGCGCTCCAGGCGGAGCTGAAGGGTGCCGGCGTCGGCGGCAACCGGGCGCGACCCGACGCCGCGCGGGTCATCGTCCTGATGTGCCACGAAGAGCGCGACGGCGTCTTCGCCCTGCTCAAGCGCCTCGGGGCGCGGCCGGTCGACGTCGGGTCCGAGCTGAACGAGCTTGTCCCACGGTTGCAATCCCGGCCGCGCCACGGCTGAACGTGCGATTCCGACCGCCTCGGGTCAGCCCTCCTGGGCCGCCAACTCGCCGGGATCGGCGAAGGCCGTGCCGCCCCGGCTCGTGCCCGCCGCCGCCATCGCCTCGCGGTAGACGCCGATCGCGTCGTCGACGCAGCACACGATGAGATCGCCCGGGCGCGCGCGTCGCAGCGCGGCCCTGACGGCGGTCAACTCATCGAGGACCGTCTCCGAGCGCGTGACGCGGGACGCTCCCGGCGCCTCACCCGTCTCGACCCCCTCGACGACGTTCGCGGCGGTCACCCCAGGGGCGCGCCCACGCAGGTTCTTGTCCTCGCGGACGATGATCTCGTCGAATGCCCGTGCGGCAATCGCACCGTAGGCGCGCTGGTCATCGTCACGCCGGTCGCCGGGGATCCCGATCACGCCGATCGCCCGGCCGCGCCGGCTCCCCATCGCGGCCGCACCAAGCCGGCCTGACTTGGTCGGGGTCTCGACCATCATCCGCTCGACGAAATCGGCCAGCTGGCGCATCCCGTCGACGTTGTGGCAGTAGTCGATGATCATGCGGACGCCGCCGACATCGACGAGGTTGAGCCGCCCGGGTGCCTGGAAGAACGAGGTCGAAAAGGTCCGCAGGCCCTGCCGGATGTCGTGCAGGTGCGCCCCGGCCGCCCATGCTGCCGCGGCCGCCGCGAGCGCGTTCGCCACGTTCATCCGCGCCCGGCCCTCAAAGGTCGCCGGAATGAGATGTGTGTAGAGGACCGGCATCGTGCGCGAGCCGAGCCGGAGGACGATCAGCTCGCCCTCGGCCGACGGCTCGAGGCGGAAGGCCGCCCCACCGCGGCTCGTGTGGCCGTCGACCCGGTCGTAGCCTTCCTCGCCCTTGGCGGTGGCCATGCTGAACAGGACGACCCGGCCCGCACAGTGGCGGCCCATCCGGTAGACGTGGTTGTCGTCGGCGTTGAGGACCGCGCTGCCCGCGCGGGGTACTGCCTCGACGACGACGCCCTTGACGTTCGCCAGCTGGCCGATCGAATCGATCCCGCCGAGACCGAGGTGGTCGCCGGTGACGTTGGTCACGACGGCCACATCGTTGCGGTCGTAGCCGAGCCCCTCGCGCAGGATTCCGCCGCGCGCGACCTCGAAGACGGCGGTGTCGACGGACGGGTTCTGGAGGACCATCAGCGCCGATTTCGGCCCCGACATGTCGCCCTTCTTGATCAGCCGGCCGTCGATGACGATCCCGTCGGTCGAGGTCATCCCGACCCGTCGGCCCATCAGCTTGAGGATGTGAGCGATCATCCGGACGGTCGTCGTCTTCCCGTTCGTCCCGGTCACGGCAATGATCGGGATGCGCGCCGAGGACCCCGCCGGGAAGAGTGAATCGATGACCGGCCGGGCGACGTATTGCGGCTCGCCTTCGGTCGGGTGGGTGTGCATCCGGAAGCCGGGCGCGGCGTTGACCTCGACGATCGCGCCGCCCGTCTCGCGCACTGGTGTCGCAATGTCGGGGCAGATGAAGTCGATTCCGGCCACATCGAGCCCGACGATGCGCGCCGCGGTCTCGGCGATCTCGACGTTGTCGGGGTGCGCCTCGATCGTCCGGTCGATCGAGGTCCCGCCGGTCGACATGTTGCCGGTCAGGGCGAGCTTCACCCACGTGCCGGCCGAAAGGACATCGTCCATCCCGAAGCCCTGGGCCGCGACGAGTGCCTCGGCGGCGGCATCGACCTTGATCCGGGTGAGGACCTTCTCGTGCCCGATCCCCCGCCGGGGGTCGGCGTTGGCGATGTCGACCAGTTCCCGCACGGTGTGTTCGCCGTCGCCCGTGACCGAGGCCGGCACGCGCTCGGCGATGGCGGCCATCTTGCCCGCGATGACGAGACAGCGATAGTCGTTGCCGGCGACGTACGTCTCGACGACCACGTCCCGGGCGCGGCTCTGCGCGAGGGCGCCATGGAACGCCGCGCGGACCGCCTCCTCGGAACGCAGGTCGAGGTGGACGCCGCGGCCGTGGTTGCCGTCGAGCGGCTTGACGACGCACGGGAAGCCGAGCCGCAGGGCGGCCGCCACGGCGCCATCCTCGGTGTCGACGACGTCGGCCCGCGGGACCGGCAGCCCGGCGGAGTCTAGGAGCCGGTTGGTGAGGCTCTTGTCGGACGCGACATCGACCCCGATCGCCGAGGTCAGCGAGGTCATCGTCGCCCGGATCCGCTGCTGATGGACGCCGTGTCCGAACTGGACGAGCGAATGGCGGTCGAGCCGGATGAACGGGATATCGCGGCTGACCGCCTCGTCGATGAGCGCCTGCGTCGACGGCCCGAATGCCTGCCGCTCGGCGAGCCGGATGAGCTGCTCCATCTCGGGCGCGAAATCGAAGAAGAACGCGGGATCGTCCGGAGCCACGAGGTGGTTGACGAGCGCCACGGCCATCCGGCCCGCCTCGAGCCCGACCGTCTGTTCGCGGTACTCGTAGATGCAGTTGTACTGGCCCGGCTTCCCCGCGGCGCGGGTCTTGCCGTGCCGCACATCCGTGCCGGCCAGGTTCTGGAACTCGAGGGCGACGTGCTCCGCAATGTGGCCGGCCCACGTGCCGTCGCGCAACCGGGTGATGAAGCCGCCGCGCCGGCCGAGCGAGCAGGCGTGGTCCTCGAGAGTCGGGATGAGCGCCACGAGCGCGTCGGTGAAGTTCGGGAGAAGGTTCGACGGGAACTGTTCGAGCACGCCGAGGTCGACGAGCATGCGGATGACCGGTTCCCGCGCCCAGTAGTTAGGGCCGCGCAGGACGCGCGTCTCGAGGATCCGCAGCGTTGGAGTGGGACGTGCCGCCGGCTTCGAGGCCGGGGCGGCACGGCGCGGACGGCGGTTCGCGCTGGATCCGGACGGGCTGCCGGCCACGAGATCGGCCACGGATGTCCTCCTCCGGCGGCTGGTGACGACCAGCCGGCCGGGCTAGCTGGAGGCGGCCTCGCCGCCGGGGAGTGCGTGGAGGTTCGGTGTCGAGACGCGCTCGCGCGCGCGCAGGTCGAAGCGGTAGCCGGCCGGGAGCGAATGGAGGACGACGCCGCTGATCATGAGCG
>JBDTNS010000135.1:0-6032 GCA_039933675.1 Chloroflexota bacterium | reverse complement strand
TCAGCATCTTGAAGACGATCGCGTTGACGTCGAGGGCGATCTCCTCGGTCGGGATACCGAGGATAGCGATCCGGCCGCCGTGGGCCATCGAGTCGATCGCCGCGCGCAGCGCCGCCGGGTTGCCCGACATCTCTAGCGCGACGTCAAATCCCTCGACCATGTCGAGCTCGGCGAAGACGTCGGCGAGCTCGCGCTCGCGCGGATCGATGGCGATCGTGGCGCCCATCCGCATCGCCAGCTCGCGACGGAACGCGTTCGGCTCGGAGACGACGACGTGACGCGCGCCGGCGTGCCGGGCGACGGCCGTGGCCATCAGACCGATCGGTCCCGCCCCGGAAACGAGGACGTCCTCGGCGAGGACCGGGAAGGCGAGCGCGGTGTGGACCGCGTTCCCGAACGGATCGAAGATCGCGGCGACCTCCTCGTTGATCCCCCGCCAGTGGTGCCACACGTTGGTCATCGGCAGGGCGACGTATTCGGCGAATGCCCCGTCGCGCCCGACGCCCAGTCCGATCGTATTGGCGCACAGGTGACGCCGCCCGGCGAGGCAGTTGCGGCACCGGCCGCACACGACGTGCCCCTCGCCCGAGACGAGGTCGCCGGGCGCGAAGTCCGCCACGTTCGCCCCGATCTCGACGATCTCGCCGACGAACTCATGCCCGACGATGAGCGGCGGATGGATCGTCTTGGCGGCCCAGGCATCCCACGACTCGATGTGGAGATCGGTTCCGCAGATCCCCGTCTTGTGGACCCGGATCAGGACGTCGTTGATGCCTATGGACGGCATCGGGACGTCGAGGAGCTCGAGCCCGGGACCGGCGCTGGTCTTGACGAGAGCGAGCATCGCGGCCTCAGCGTTCTCCGATGATTTCGTCGATCTCGGACTCGCCGAGGTCGGTCGCCTCGAGATCGTCGGACCAGTCGATGACCGGGTTCTCGACGACGCCGATCGCATCGATCTCGCAGCGCACCCGATCGCCCGGTTCGAGGAAGACCGGCGGGTCGCGGTAGACGCCGACGCCCGACGGCGTCCCGGTTGCGATGACGTCGCCCGGTTCGAGTGTGATCGAGCGGCTGATGTACGCGATGAGCTCGGCCACGCCCCAGATCATGTCCGCGGTGTTCGCATCTTGCATGAGAATCTCGCGGCCGGCATCCGGCCCCGACCCGGGGATTCGCCACGAACGCAACCGCAGCCCCTGGGGATCGGGGATGTCGTCGGCGGTCACGAAGACCGACCCCATCGGCAGGAAGGTGTCCGAGCCCTTGGCGCGCAGCCACTGACCGTCGCCCTTCTCGCCTGGGCCGAGCGCGACCGGAACGCCCTGCCAGTCCCGGGCACTGATGTCGTTGACGACGACGTAGCCCGCGACGTGCTGGAGCGCCTCGGCGCGGCCGACACGACGCGCAGTCGAGCCGATGACGACGCCGAGCTCGACTTCGAGATCGAGGGCGTGCGTCCCCTCGGGCCGGATGATCGGGTCGGCATCGGAGACCACCGTGTTGCCGAATTTCGAGAAGAGGAGCGGGCGGGTTGGGAGCGGGCGGCCGCCTTCGGACGCGTGCTCGCGATAGTTCAGGCCAACGCACACGATCTTGCCCGGGGCGAGGAATGGGGCGATCACGTCGACCTCGTCGATCGCCAGTCCCACCGCTCCCTCGAGCGCGGCCGCCCGACGATGCAGGTCGTCGAGCGCCTCGGGTTCGAGGTCGAGATCGGTGAGCGAGCCCTCGAGCAGCGGGATCACCCGGTCGCCGGCCAGGACGCCGGTCGCGGCGTCGTCAGGCCCGAAATACGAAACGAGTCGCATCGGCCGGCCGTCCGATCAGCTCGCCGACGGCGTTGCGCTGGTGCGCGAGACCGGTGAGGCGCTCGGTGCCGCGGACGGGGCTGCCGACAGGCTTGGCGATGCCGAACCGCTCGGCGATGTCGAACCGCTCGGCGATGTCGAAGTCGTCGGAGCGCGGGGGACGGTCGGGCACTGATCCTCGGGGTTGGACCGATCGCCCCACTGTTGGTAGAAGGTGAGGATTTGTGCCTGGTCGAAGGTCTCGAGCGGCAGGACCCGGCCCCAGAGGATGGCCTGGAAGGGCGTGCTCATTTCGTCGAACCGGGCGATCACGGGGCCGACGAGACCCTTGGCCAGGCCGCAGCGTGGACTGTTCGGAAAGGTGTCGAAGAACGTCTTGAACTGGGTCTGGCCATCGGCCGTGGCACCAGCGCTCGTGCCCTTGTAGAGGACGACGAGCGCACCGTGCTCAAGGTTGTGGATCCAGCCCTCCGGGACCACCTTGTCGGTCGGGCTGTAGACGCGAGCGGCGATCGGGCCAAGGCCGGAGGCGTTGTCGTGCGATCCCGAGGCGGGCGCGCAATACGTGTACGTGACCTTGGTACCCGCGGCAACGTGGCTGTTGCCCATGTCCGGTTGAACGTACCCGAGGTTAGGCGTGGCGCTGGCCGCCGGGGCCGGGGTCGCCGATGGCGCCCAGATCTGCGTGCAGGCGTAGGCCGGCTGCGACGCCGAGAAGAAGACGAACAACGACAGGAGCGCAACGCCGGCCACTGCCGCGGCGACGACGATCGCCGTCCGATAGCGCTCGATGAACGTCGGCTGATACGCGGCACGCTGGCGCTCGCGGCGGCCGTGCCGGACGGCCGTCGGCCGGACGGTCGTGCCGGGCGTCCGGGGCGCGCCGGAAGAGGACGCCGCGCGCGCGCTCGACGCACCGGGGATCGTCGTGCCAGGGTTCGTGGTGCCGGGAGGCCCGTCGGTGCCGCTCGAGCCGGCCGGTCGGGCGGCCGGGCCGTCGATTGGGCGGGAGGCCGAAGGTTGGCTGCCGGGTCGCGGACGCCGGCGGTTTGGTTTGCTCACGTGGCTGCCTCGATGTCGGTGGACGGATCGGTCCGGTTCACGGGTGAGGGTACCGTCCCGCGCCCGATTCGTGCCCGCTTCGGTGTCTCACGTCTCGTTGAGGTAGGCGCGGACCTCGGGGGCCAGGAGGCCGCGGAACAGCAGCAGCCCGAGGGCCGCGATGAAGATGGCCTCGACGATCAGGTGGCTGAGGGCGAGCAAGGGCACGAGCGGGATGGTGAGGCTCGCTAGCCCGAGCGCCAGGCCACGCGCCGCCTCCTTGCGCTGGAGCACGAGCGTCGTGGTGAAGATCGTGTAGGCGAGCAGGACCATGACGACGACGCCCTCGAGGCTGACCGGCGCGGAGATCGCGAGGTCGATCACTGAACGCAGGCTGATCCCGATCCCGGCCAGGATCAGGAGGGCGTAGACGAGGAACAGTCGAATGCCACCGGGCATCTCGCGGACTCTGGTCAACATCGGGCGTGCATCGTAGCGCGGCACTCGCCTTGACACCCCGCGATGGCGGCTCGTACCGTCGGCCCGATGAGCGTCGACACCCCGGCCTGGGCGCGCGACGCGATGTTCTACCAGATCTTTCCCGATCGCTTTGCCGCGAGCGACCGCGTCCAGAAGCCCGGCATCCTCGAACCATGGGACGCGCCGCCGACGGTCAACGGCTTCAAGGGCGGCGATCTGCGCGGCGTCGCCGAGCGGCTCGACTACCTCGCCGACCTCGGCGTCAATGCCATCTACCTGACGCCGATCTTCAGCTCGGCCTCGAACCACCGCTACCACACGTACGACTACTTCGAGGTCGACCCACTGCTCGGCGGCAACGACGCGCTCCGTGAGCTGCTCGATGCCGCCCACGGCCGCGGGATGCGCGTCGTCCTGGACGGCGTCTTCAACCACACCGGTCGCGGATTCTGGCCGTTCCACCATGTGCTGGAGACCGGCGCGGAATCGCCGTACCGGGGCTGGTTCCACCTGGACCAGGAACGGCTCGACGCCGGTCGGCCGCTGTGGCCGTACCCGCCCGAGGGCACGCCGCCGTCCGAGCTCGGGTATGAGGCCTGGTGGGGTCTTCCCGCCCTGCCGAAGCTGAACACGGACCACCCCGATGTCCGCGAGTACCTGTTCACGGTCGCCGAGTACTGGCTCCGCTTCGGGATCGACGGCTGGCGGCTCGACGTGCCGGAGGAGATCAAGAACGAGGCGTTCTGGCAGGAGTTTCGCGGGCGATGCCGGGCGATCCGTCCGGATGCCTACCTCGTCGGCGAGATCTGGCGGATCGCGCCGGAGTGGTTGCGCGGCGATCGGTTCGACGCCCTGATGAACTACCCGCTCGGCGAGGCGATCCTCGGGTACGCGGGCGGCGCCCACCTGAACCTCGACGCGGTCGACAGCATCCCGCAGTACCGCGATTGGCTCCGCCCGCTCGACGGGCCAGGGTTCGCGGCCCGGCTCACGGAGCTTTCCACGGTCTACGATCCGGGCGTCGTCGCGGTCCAGCTCAACCTGCTCGGATCGCATGACACGCCGCGCATGCGTACTGTCCTCGGCGACGATCTCGCGGGCGTCCGACTCGCGACCCTCATCCAGACGACGCTCCCGGGCGCGCCGTGCATCTACTACGGCGACGAGATCGGGCTCGCGGGATGGACCGATCCAGACTGCCGCCGCGCCTTCCCGTGGGACGAGGGCGGCTGGGACCACGCCCTGCGCGACGCGGTTCGTGGTCTGCTGCGGCTTCGGGCCGGCGAACCGGCCCTCCGCGACGCCCCGCTCCGCATCGTCGGGGCGGACGGCGCGGCTGTCGCGTATCTGCGCGGTCCCGGCGCGGGAACCAGCCGGTTCGTGGTGGCGATCAACCCGGGGGATGAGACCGCACGCCTTGGGTTGCGGCTGGAGGATGGTGGGCAGCTGGTGCCGGTCGAGCTCCCGGGCTTCGACGGTACCCCCATCTCGATCGAGGACGCTCAGGCCTCCGTCGAGCTCGCGCCGCGCTCGGGGGCCGTCTACCGCATCGAATGAAGGCGCCGCGCCGAATTCGGTCATACTCCGGGGCCTGTGGCAGATTTACCGATTGTCCTCGGGGATGGACTCGCCGAGCGACTCGCCCGCATCCTCGATGTCGAGGCGAAGATCCCGCGGGCGTTCGAGACGTTGGGTCCGGTCGGGGGGAAAGACGTGCTCTTGCTCGATGGCGCCGATGGGATCCGCGCTCGACAGCTGGCGGAGCTCGGCGCACGGGTCACGTTCGCGAACGCGAGCAACCCCGCGAAGGTCGACGCGCCAGATGCGTCGGCGGACGTGGTCGCCAGTCTCTGGAGCGTGTTCCGCGGCGACGTCGGTTCGACCGTTGCCGAGGCTCGGCGGATCCTTCGACCCGGCGGCCGGCTCCTCGTGCTCCACGACTACGGTCGCGACGACGTCTCGCAGATCCGTGGCGACCGCCCGGAATACGGGCTCCTCAGCCGGCGCGACGGCCCATATCTTCGGGGCGGATTCAAGGTACGCGTTGTCCACTGCTTCTGGACCTTCGATTCGCTGGAGAGCGCCGGCGACTTCCTGGGCGCCGCGTTCGGCGAGATCGGAGGGGCGGTGGCCGCGGGGATGAAGCGCCCCAGACTGACGTATAACGTGGCGATCTACCATCAGGGCTTCGGAGCGGCAGCATGACAACGCAGGGAGGATCGGGGCGGGCTGGCCCGGCGAACGGTTCGGGCCGAGCGGGGTCGCGACGCTCGATCTCCCCGGGCCTGGTCTTCCTGGCCGTCGCCCTGATCGGGTCGGCCGGGTTCGCCCTGTATGCCGTGACCGTCCGCGACACGTCGCAGATTCCGCTCCTGGCGGCCGGAAGCGCGGTCCTCGGGATCGCCTTCATCGCCCTCGCTGCGTACGCCCTTCGGGTCGTCTGGAGGGCCGGCATCAACGGGCGCACGGGCCGGGCGTTCGGCGTGGCGCTCGGCGGCGGGATCGCGGCGATCATCGGCGCCGGCTGCCTGGCTGGAGCGATCATTCTGTTCCTGCTCTCGCGGACGCCAGCGGCCGCCTGACCCGGACGCCGGGGGAGAGACGCTGGGGAGCAGCCCGGACCCCTCTGGTAGACTCCGGCCGTCCGCGCCCCCATCGTCTAGAGGCCTAGGACGCCACCCTTTCAAGGTGGAGATCAGG
>JBDTNS010000134.1:0-6042 GCA_039933675.1 Chloroflexota bacterium | reverse complement strand
AGAGCGCGAAGTCGCGGACGTCGTCCTTGCCGTATTCGTCGGCCTCGACCCGCTCCCCCACCCGCAATCCCTCCGGGTCAAGCCTGGCGAGCCGGCCCTAGGCCGGCCAGGATGAGATCCGGAAGAAGATCGAGCCGTCTTCGGTTCGATAGGCGTAGTCGCGCTCGAGGAGCGTGGCGATGAGCGCGACGATCTCGTCGATATGGTCGGTCGCTCGCGGCAGGATGTCGGGGACGGTCATCCGGAGGGCGGCCGCATCGGCGAGGAATGCAGCGAGGTAGCGCTCCGCGAGCGTGCCGATCGTCTCGCCAGTCGCCGCTGCGCCGCGGATGATCTTGTCGTCGATGTCGGTGATGTTCATCACCCAGGTCACCGGCAGCCCGCGCCAGCGCAGGTGACGGACCAGGAGATCGGCGAACAGGAACGACCGGAAGTTGCCGATGTGTGCCGGACCGTAGACCGTCGGCCCGCACGTGTAGATGCCGACCCGATCCTCGCGCAACGGGACGAACGGACGGGTCTCGCCCGACAGCGTGTCATGGAGCCGGATGCTCACCGGGCGCCCTCGACGGTCGCGATCGCCAGCGCCGAGATCGACCGCCCGGCCCCCTCGGCGCCGTCCAGGTTGCCGCTCGAGGCCTTGATATTGACGCCATCACGCCCGATCCCGAGAAGCCCCACGACGGAATCGCGGATCGGCTCCAGGTAGGCCCCCAGCCGTGGTCGCGCGGCGATGATCGTCAGGTCCACCGCCATTGGGTGCCAGCCCGCGGCCTCGACCCGACGCCGAACCTCCGCCAGCAGGAGCGCGCTGGCGATCCCGCTCGGGGTCCGGGCGTCCGCCGGGAAGAGCCGCCCGAGATCGCCCTGGCCGGTGGCGCCGAGAAGCGCGTCGGCAATGGCGTGCAGGACGACGTCGCCGTCGGAATGACCGGCGAGCCGCGGGGCATCTGCGATCTCGACGCCGCCGAGCCAAAGCCCGATCGCCGGCCCGAAGGGGTGGCTGTCGTGGCCGATCCCTGTCCGGGCGATGCGCGACCCGGTCAGCGCCGCCGCCGCTCGCTGCAGATCCGCGGCGAGCGTCACCTTGAGATTGCCTGGATCGCCGGGGACGACATGGACGGCGATGCTACAGGCTTCGAGCAGCGCGGCTTCGTCGGTGAAGGTCGCGGGTCCATCCGCCGGGAAGCGACGATACGCCTCGCGCAGGAGATCGCGCCGCGCGCCCTGCGGTGTCTGGGCAGCGCCGAGACCCGTTCGATCGACCGTCGCGCCGACCAGGTCCCCATCGATCCGCTTGATCGTCTCGGCGATCGGCACGATCGGGATCGCCGCGCCGTGGCGCTCCGTCGCCGCCACCACGGCGGCGACGAGTTCGGGCGTGACCAGCGGCCGCGCGGCGTCGTGGACGAGGACCACACCAGCCTCGTCTGACCCGTCTCGATCGAGCGCCGCGAACCCCGCGTGAACCGATTCCTGGCGGCGCTCGCCGCCAGCGACCACCCGGAACACCACGGCCGGCAGCCAGGCGGCGGCCGCGATCTCGGCTCGTCGTTCGGCAGACGTGACGACGACGACCCGATCCACCTCGGGCGCGGCGACGAGGGCGGACAGCGTCCAGGCCAGCAGCGGGCGCCCATCGATCTCGACGGCAAGCTTGTCCGCGCCCCCAATCCTGGTCGAGCGACCCGCCGCGACCACGATCGCGTCCGCGCGAACGACGGCGGCCGAGCCGCTCAATCGAGGCGCGGCTGGGCGAAGATCATCCGCCCCGCCACGGTCTGGAGGACGCGCGTCACCGACACGTCAAGCTCGCGATCGATATGGCGGGCGCCGCCCTCGATCACGATCATCGTCCCGTCGTCGAGGAAGCCGACGCCCTGGCCGGCCTCCTTGCCCTCCTGGATCACCCGAACCTTGAGCTCCTCGCCGGGCAGGACGGCCGGCTTGACCGCGTTGGCGAGCGAGTTGATGTTCATGACCCGGACGCCCTGGAGCTCGGCGACCCGGTTGAGGTTGAAGTCGTTGGTCAGGATGACCCGGCTTCTCGCAAGGGCGAGGGCAACGAGCTTCGCATCGACCTCGGGGATCTCGGGGACGTCGTCCTCGACGATCTCGACCGGCGTTCCCGGCTCTTTCTGCATCCGGTTGAGGATCTCGAGCCCGCGCCGTCCGCGGTTCCGCCGCAGGCTGTCCGAGCTGTCGGCGATGTGCTGCAGCTCATCGAGCACGAAGCGCGGGATGACGAGCGTGCCGTAGATGAACCCGGACTCGACGATCTCCGCGATCCGCCCGTCGATGATCGCGCTGGTATCGACGACGATCCGCGGGTCGCCCCGACCAAACCCGCGTGTCTCGGTGGTCGATGGCGGGCGAAGGATCCCGACCGCTTCCGCGGCGATGAGCAGGTCCTTGCGCTTGGCCACGGTCAGCCCGAGCATGCCGAGGCCGAACAGGATCGAGACGCCGAGCGGCAGCCATGTCCCCCACGGCTGCGTCAGCCCGGAGAGCGGCGCCCCGAGCAGGAGCCCCATCAGCAGCCCGATGAGCAGCCCGAGGACGGCAGCCACGAACTCGGCGGTCGAGAGCTCCTCGACGCGGCGGACGAGCCAGGTGGCCGGCACGACCGTCAGGTACGGCAGGATCGCAAAGCCGACGACGATCCAGGCCACCACCCAGGCAGCGAGGAGCGCGCCAGACGTGTCGTTCCCGTTGACCAGGCGACCGCCCGATTCGGCAAGGACGAGCCCGATCGCGGCCCCGAGGGCCCCGCCGAGAACGCGGATGTAACGGATCAATGAGTACCTCAGCGGTACCGGCGTCCCCGAGGCCGCGGACGGCCAGGCCGGACGGTCAGCCTAGCATCGCGGGGACCGAGTCGCCACGAACCGCCGAGCGGTCGGCGAGGGCGACTTCGATCGCCTCGCGGAGCGTGGCGACCGGGGTCACGGTGAGCCCGTCGACAACCGGCGCCGACGTGCTGGCCGAAGGCCGCGGCACGATCGCCTTCGTGAACCCCAGGCGGGCGGACTCGCGCAGACGCCGCTCGAGCCCGACGACCGCCCGCAGCTCGCCAAGGAGCCCGACCTCGCCGATCGCCACGGTCCCCTGTGCGATCGGCCGATCGCGCGACGACGAGGCGAGCGCCAGGGCGAGTGGCAGATCGAGGGCCGGCTCCGCGACCGACAGGCCACCGGCCAGGTTGGCGTAGACATCGTGGCTCCCGAGCGAGATCCCGGCGCGGCGACCGAGGACCGCGATGAGCAGACTGAGCCGGTTCGGGTCGAGCCCGCTCGCCTTGCGCGTGGGCGTTCCGTAGCCGGTCGGGCTGACGAGCGCCTGGACCTCGACGAGGAGCGGCCGGCTCCCTTCCAGGGTGGGGGCAACGACGCTCCCTGGCGCCGACCCGCCGTGATCGGCGAGGAACGCTCGCGCCGGGTCTGCGACTTCGAGCAGGCCGGTTTCCGCCATCTCGAAGACGCCGATCTCGTCGGTCGAGCCGAAGCGGTTCTTCGTCGCGCGCAGGAGCCGGAGCGCCGCGTAGCGTTCGCCCTCTAGGTTCACGACCGCGTCGACGAGATGCTCGAGGGTCTTGGGGCCTGCGATCGAGCCGTCCTTCGTGACGTGGCCGACGAGAATCACCGCGATCCCGTCGCCCTTGGCGAGATCCATCAGTCGGAGGGTGGCCTCGCGGACCTGGCCGACACTCCCGGCGGCGCCTTCGAGCTCCTCGACAGTCGCGGTCTGGATCGAGTCCACCACGACCAGTCCCGGCCGCTCCGCACGGGCGGCCTCGACGATCCGCCCAACATCGTGCTCCGCGAGCACCCGGACGCCGTCCGACGACGGGCCGTCCAGGAGTCCGAGCCGTGCCGCCCGAAGGCGGACCTGCCCGGGAGATTCCTCGCCGGTCGCATACAGCACGCCCCGGCCCGTCTCGGCGCCGCGGGTCAGACCGGCGGCCGCCTGGAGAAGGAGCGTTGACTTGCCGATCCCCGGCTCACCACCGAGAAGGACGAGCGACCCAGGAACGAGCCCGCCGCCGAGGACGCGATCGAGCTCGCCGATCCCCAGGCTGAGGCGCGGAAGGTCGGCTTCGGCGATGGCGCCGAGCCCGACCGGGAGCGACGGCTGCCCAGCGCTCCGGGCGATCGCGCGTTCCGACCGCGACGGCCCGCGGACAACGGTCTCGACCAGCGTGTTCCAGCCGTCGCACGCGCGGCACTGCCCTTCCCAGCGCAGGAATGATTCCCCGCAGGCCTGGCAGACGAATCGGCTCTGGGGCCGCGCCACCGTCGCTCAGGCCGCCGCGCGGGCGGCGGGGTTCACCGCGCCTCGACCGGCGTTCGCGGCTCGGCGAGGTGGATGTCGAGGCCCGCCTCGGGATCCCTGTCCACGACGATCGTGGAGCCGGGCTCGTACTTGCCAAGGAGGAGGTGCTCTGCGAGGACGTCCTCGATCATGTTCTGGATCACGCGGCGCAGCGGTCGGGCGCCGTACGCGACGTCGTAACCGAGCTTGATGATGTGCTGTTTGGCTTCGTCCGTGACCTCGAGGTGCATCTGCTGGGCGCGCAGCTGATCGCGAACCCGCGCCAGCATGAGGTCGACGATCTGGGCAATCTCCTCGATTGTCAGCGAGCGGAAGACGACCGTCGCGTCGATCCGGTTGAGGAACTCCGGCCGAAAGTTCTGCTTCAGCTCGGCGGCGACCTTTTCCTTCATCAGCTCGTGCGAGCTCTCCGCCCGGTTCGCGTCCGTCGAACCCATCGCCCGGAAGCCGAGGCTCGAGTTGGTCTGGAGCTGCTTGGCGCCGAGGTTGGAGGTCATGATGATGATCGCGTTGCGGAAGTCGACGCGCCGTCCCTTGGCGTCCGACAGGTGTCCGTCTTCGAGGATCTGGAGGAGGATGTTGAAGACCTCTGGATGCGCCTTCTCCACCTCGTCGAGGAGGACGACGCAGTAGTTCTTGCGGCGGACCGCCTCGGTCAGCTGACCGCCCTCGTCAAACCCGACATAGCCGGGGGGTGCCCCGACGAGACGGCTGACGTTGTGTCGCTCCATGAACTCGCTCATGTCGATCTTGATGAGCGCGTCCTCGCTGCCGAACATGAATTCGGCGAGGGCCTTGGCGAGCTCGGTCTTGCCGACACCGGTGGGGCCGAGGAAGATGAACGAGCCGATCGGGCGCTTCGGATCCTTGAGTCCCGCCCGGGCGCGGCGGACCGCCTTGGAGACGATCCCGATCGCCTCCTCCTGGCCGATGACGCGACCGTGGAGCGCCTCTTCCATGTTGAGCAGTCGCTGCGATTCCTCCTGTGCGATGCGCGTCACCGGGATCCCGGTCCACATCGCGACGACCTGGGCGATCTCCTCCTCGTCGACGGTCGGCTGGTCGCCCGAGACCTGCGCCTGCCACTCGGCACGCTGCGAATCGACCGACTCGCGGGCGGTCGCTTCCGCCTCACGCAGGGTCGCGGCCTCCTCGTATTCCTGGTTGTTGATCGCCGCGTCCTTCTCCTTGGTGATCCGCTCGAGGTCCTTCTGGGCCTGGCGGAGGGCCGGCGGGGCGGACGCGTGGCGGAGTCTGACGCGCGAGGCGGCCTCGTCGATGAGGTCGATCGCCTTGTCCGGCAGATGCCGTTCGGTGATGTAGCGGATCGAAAGGTCGGCAGCGGCCTTGACCGCCTCGTCCGTGATCGTGACCTTGTGGTGCTGCTCGTAGCGCTCGCGAATCCCCATCAGGATGTCGATCGTCTGCTCGAGCGTCGGCTCCTCCACCATGACCGGCTGGAAGCGTCGCTCGAGGGCCGCGTCGCGCTCGATGTACTTGCGGTACTCGTCGAGGGTCGTGGCGCCGATGCATTGGAGCTCGCCCCGGGCGAGCGGTGGCTTGAGGATGTTGGCGGCGTCGATCGCGCCCTCGGCGGCACCGGCCCCGACCAGGGTGTGCAGCTCGTCGATGAAGAGCACCGCGTCGTTGGTGTTGCGCAGCTCCTCGATGATCTTCTTGAGCCGCTCCTCGAACTCGCCGCGGTACTTG
>JBDTNS010000133.1:0-6044 GCA_039933675.1 Chloroflexota bacterium | reverse complement strand
AGGGCGGCTTCGTCGGCCTGCCGCTGGCCGGCCCCGGCGACGGCAAGTTCTACTCGCTGGCGCTGCGCCCGCTGCTTCCCGACGAGTCCAGGTAGCTTCCAAGAGCGTCGAACCGAGAATCGGCGCCCTAGCCAGCCTCTGCGTAGCGGTCGGATGCGTAGCTGACGAAGCGAGTTTGCTTCTTCTTGAACCAGAGCTGGATCTCGCCGGTCGGGCCATTGCGATGCTTGGCGAGCTTGAGGTTGATGACTTCGCCGTCCTGGTCCTGGTCGTCCTGACCGCGCTCCTTGTCACGCCACAGGAACATGACGAGGTCCGCGTCCTGCTCGATCGCCCCGGATTCGCGAAGGTCGGAGAGGCGCGGCTCCTTCGACTCGCGCATCTCCGGCTGGCGTGACAGCTGCGACAGTGCAATGACGGGGATCGAAAGCTCGCGCGCGAGCGCCTTGAGCCCGCGGGAGATCTCCGAGACCTCCTGGACCCGGTTCGCGTCGCGGTTCGTGGTCGTTGCCTGCATCAGCTGCAGGTAGTCGACGATGACGAGATCGAGACCGGCCTCGGCCTGCAGGCGTCGGGCTTTCGTGCGGAGCTCCATCGCAGAGATGTTCGGCGTGTCGTCGATATAGACGGGCGCCTCCGAGAGTGCGTTCATCGCCGGCGCGATCCGCGCGAAGTCGAGCTCCTCGAGGAAGCCACTCCTGAGCCGCTGCGAGTCGATGTTGGCGACGCTTGAGAGCAGGCGCAGGACGAGCTGCTCCTTGCTCATCTCGAGGCTGAAGACGCCGACGCTCTTGCGTTCCTTGACCGCGGCATGCTCCGCGATGTTGAGCGCGAAGCTCGTCTTGCCGACTGATGGCCTGGCCGCGAGGACGACGAGGTCGCTCTTCTGGAGGCCGGTCGTCAGGGCATCGAGATCGGCGAAGCCCGTTCGCACGCCGCTGATCTCGCCGCGGTGGGCGTGCAGGAAGTCGAGCCGGTCGTAGGCGTCATGGAGGAGCGACTTGAGCGGACTGAAGCCGGTGTCGACCCGCTTCTGGCTGACGGCGAACAGCTCGGCTTCGGCGCGGTCGATCGCCTCCTGGACCTCGGGCGGATCCTCGTAGCCGATGCCCGCGATCCGGCCGGCCGCCCCGATCAGGTTGCGCAGGACCGCCTTGCGCTCGACGATCCGGGCGTACTGCGCGACGTGGACCGCGGTGGGCGTCTCGTTCGAGAGGCTCGAGAGATAGGCCCGGCCGCCGACCGCCTCGAGCTCGTCGCGGCGCTCGAGCGACTCGGCGACAGTCACGATGTCGATCGGCTCGCGACGCTCGAAGAGGTCGAGGACCACGGCGTAGATCCGGCCGTTGGCCTGGCGATAGAAGTCGGGTGGCCGCAGGAATTCGGCGACCTCGATGACGGCATCTCGGTCGATGAGGATGGCGCCGAGCACCGACTGCTCGGCCTCGAGACTCTGCGGCGGAAGACGATCGATCACGCTGGGCGGGCCCTCAAAGAACCGCGACCCCGTTCCAGGGTGGGTCGCTCTTATCGATTAGGGGGCACATGGAGGCGAATGAACAGTCTTGATTTCTACGTTGTCCACCGTTCCCGAAAACGAAATCGCCCTTTCCGTGGACGACGATCGTGCGCATGTGGACGGCCGGTGGAGAACCAAGGATCGGCGAACCGAAATGCGGTCAACCGAGAATTCTTGAACCGAGAATCGGCGCGCAGGGCGGTTCAGGCGAAGGCGGCAGGCGAGCACGAGAGCGAGCGCACCCCAGGGTGCGTGAGCGACCGCGCGGAGCCGGCCAACGAACGCCTGGGCCGCCCTGCGCGCCGCCTACCGCCTCAATCGAGTTTGCGAATGACACCAATGAGCTTGCCCTGAATCCTGACGTCGTCGTAGAACTGGGGCGGGTATGCCGGGTTCGCCGGCTGGAGTCGGATCTGGTCCTTCTCCTTGAAGAAGCGCTTGAGGGTCACCGCGTTCTCCTCGACCTGGGCGACAACGATGTCGCCGTTTCGCGCGGTCGTCTGCGGTCTGATGAGGACGAAGTCACCGTCCGCGATGTGCGCCTCGATCATCGAGTCGCCGCGCACGCGGAGGACGTACGCGTCGCCGCCCGGAGCGAGCATGTCGGGAATCGCCATCGTTTCCGTGGCGTCCTGATAGGCCTCGATCGGGCCACCGGCGGCGATCTCACCGATGATCGCGACGACCCGGGCATCCGCGGTCGTCGCCTGCGGGACAAGCTCGTTCGTCAGCCCCAGCTGGATGGCGGCCGTCGGGGTCAGACGGATCGCACGCGACTGGGCGGCCCCGCGTTCGAGATAGCCGTCGCGCTCGAGGATCTGGAGGTGGTGATGGACGGCGGAGGTGGAGGCGAGCCCGACCGCGCGCGCGATCTCGCGAACTGACGGCGGAAAGCCACGGGCGCGCAGCGTCGCCGCGATGAAGTCGAGGATCTTGATCTTGCGCTCGGCGTCGTGTTTGGTCACTCGCGCCTCCTTGCTGTCGATGATAGCGAACGGACGTTCGATGTCAAGCTCGGGCAGGCGCGCCGAAGTCGCGCGCCTCGAGGGGCTCTCCGGCGAGGACTGCTAGACTCCTCGACCCGGGAACAAGGAGGCACCCCGCATGGCGCGTGGCAAGGCGAAGCAAAGCAAGGGTTCGAGCGGAAGCGCCGGGTTCGGTCGCGCGCTGTCGCTGCTCGCCTTCCTGCCGATCGCCAGCCGGGCCCCGATCTATGCGCGCCTGATCGCGGCGCTCGTCATGGACGATCGGATGCCGGCGGGCCGCAAGGCCCTGCTGGCCGGCGCGGCGGGCTACCTCGTGCTCGGTCGCGACCTGATCCCAGATCGCGTCCCGATCATCGGTGGGCTCGACGACATCGTCGTCGTCGTCCTCGCCGTGGAGCTCTTCCTCGACGCCGTCCCCGACGACCTCCTCGACGAGAAGCTCGCCGAGCTCGGCATCGAACGAACCGCATTCAATCGCGACGTCGATCAGATCCGGCGCTTGACGCCAGGCCCGGTCCGGCGGACCATCCGCCGCGTCCCGTCGCTCGTCGGCGGTATCGGCGACGCCATCAGGCATTTCGGTCTCGGGCCCCGAACGCGGGCCTGGATCAACAGGGAGGACACCAGCGCGTGAAGGTCATCCTGACGAAGGACGTGCCGAAGCTCGGCAAGAGCGGGGACATGAAGCAGGTCGCGGACGGGTTTGCGACGAACTTCCTCATCCCCCAGTCACTGGCCGTCCCCGCGGCGGGCGGTGCCTACCGAGCCTGGCAGCACGACATCGCGAGCCGCGAGGACAAGCGCGTCCGTGAGCGCGGCGAGGCCGAGATCGCGGCGACCCGGATCGCCAGTACGACCCTGACGATGGGCGTCAAGGTCGGCGAGGGCGGCAAGCTGTACGGCTCCATCACCTCGAAGGACATCGCCGACGCGCTCGCGCGCCGCGGGATCGAGGTCGACCGGCACAAGATCGATCTCGAGGAGCCGCTCAAGACGCTCGGCACGTACAAGGTCGCGATCAAGGTCTTCAGCGGGATGACGCCCGAGGTCACGGTCATCGTCGAGCCCAAGGGCTAGGGTCGGGCAGCCAACCGCCAGATCGTGACCCCGTCGAGCTTGTAGACGGTCTCGAATAGCGGGCTCGATGAGAAATCGGTGCTCGGGTCGCCGTTGCACGGGACGCCGCCGCTCGACAGGACGTAGGTCGCACCGTAGACGGCCATCCGCTGCGCGGCCACGTCCGGCCCATCGCAGTAGATCGCGTTCGTATCGGCCTCGCGCGGCGCGGGATCGTAGCCGAGGTTTGCGACGTACGGCCCGAATGTCGTGATCCGCAGACGCCCGGCGAGGTCGACCGGGGAGTTGATGAACGCATCGGTCGCGAAGACCGTCCGCTCCGGGGTGTTCGCGGCGATCCACCGGGCCGCTTCCTCCTGGCCGAGGCCGAGCGCCACCGACGACGAACGGACGTGCCAGACCGCGATGAGTGCCGGCGACAGGGCTGAGGCGAGCAGGACCGCGGCGATGACCGGTCGCGGCCAGCGGTGCACCAGCCACGCAGCGAGGATCGCAACTGCGATCCACATGATCTGGAAGTACTTGTTCATGTCGAATTCGACGGCGCTGACCACGACCACATTCGGGACGATGAAGAGGGCGACGAGCCAGGCCAAGAGGAACTGCCGGTTCGGCAGACGGCGGGCGATCAGGCCGGCAAGCACCGCGAGCACGAACGGAATCCCGAGGTTCGTCACATAGAAGAAGACGACGGCCAAAGGCCCGTCGCCGAAGCGCGCCTCGCTCCAGCCTGCGACGAGACGAAACGCGCCGATGTCGCGTTGCTGGACGATGGCCGACGCGATGAACGGCGCAGCGAGGACCACCGGCGCGAGGAAGAGCACGGCGTCGCGCCAGACGGTTCGAACCCGCCACGCGCCGGTCGTGACGACGTACAGGAAGACGACGAGGTAGGTCGCCGGGAAGGCGAAGAACTGGAACGGCGCGAGCAGCGCGGCCAGGACCCCCGCGAGCAGGACGCCGAGGGGCCGCGAGCCGGCCGGCCGCCCGTCAAGCGGCCGCCGCCCGAGCGAGGCGACCACCAGCAGGACGACGGTCACGAGCCCAGGCAGCCCGAGGGTGGTCGCGCGGTGCGGCAGGAATCCAGTCCCGAAGATCGAGGCGATCTTGAACCACGGCCAGCCGTCGGCCCAGCTGTTGTCGTACGAGGTGTTGCTGACAAGGTCGATGACGTTCCCGGTCCCGGCCAGCAGGTCGCCGACGAGCCGAATCCAGCCCATTCCGCCCCCCGCGACGACCAGGACTGTGGCGATCGTTGCGACCCGCGCGCTGTCCGTCAGGCGTCGGGCGAGGGCCCACACCACGAGCGCGAGAACCCCCGCGAAGAGACCGCTCGTCAAGAAGTCGACGGTGATGAGGTCGACCCCGGCCACGGTCGAGGTGATCGCGCCGTGGAGGTCGGCGAACCAGTGGTAGGTCAGCGGCGCACCCGCGAAGTACGGGACTTCGGGCGGGAAGTTGCCGGCCGAGATGCTCGAACCGATCGCGACGTGGACGAGGAGGTCGCTCCAGTTCCAGCCGCCGCTGACCCAGCCATCGGCGGTCCTTGTCCAGCCGTTGGCGAGGAGAACGCCGGCCACGACGAGCCCGGTCGCGGTGGCAATGATCCAGGCCGGGAGGTTGGCCCGAAATGCGGCGCGGACGCTGGCCACGGACGGTCGTTCGAGTGGCGCAAGCCATCGGTGGCGAAGTCTCGCGACCACGAGCGCCGCGACCGCGAGCAGGACCGCGCTGACGACGATCGATCCGCGCCCGAAGCCGATGACGCGCGCGACAACGTTCACCAGGTGCGCCGACGCATAGACGCTCGTCACGACCGCGGCGCCGACCGCGCCGGGGAGCGGGAGGTCGGGAAGGATCCGGCGGACGACGACCCAGCCCGGAACGAAGAAGAGGATCGGCCAGACGAGGATGATCGCGGTCAGCGGCACGAGCCAGGCGACGGCGCCAGCCACGGCGATCCCGGCCAGGATCATGAGGGCGGAGTCCGCCGTGGGCAGGTTGGCGGAGCCCGCGGTCGACGGCATCGTGAAGCCCGCGGTCGGCGGCTCGATGGGGTCGTTCCCGGCAGGGGGTTCCACAGCGGGTCGATGATAGCGAGCGTGTCCGTGCGAACGATCCTCCACGTCGACCTCGATGCCTTCTTCGCTGCGGTCGAGCAGCGCGATCGGCCCGAGCTTCGCGGCCGCCCTGTCGTCGTCGGTGGTGGTGGCGGCGAGGACGCGCGCGGCGTTGTCTCGGCCGCGAGCTACGAGGCTCGCGTTTTCGGCATCCATTCCGCGATGTCGCTGCGCGAGGCGTACCGGCGTTGTCCGGATGCCGTCTTCCTGCCGGTCGACGGTCGGCGCTACCAGGCCGCCAGCCGTGACGTCATGGCGGTCCTGCGGCGCTTCACCCCGCTCGTCGAGCCCATCTCGATCGACGAGGCCTTCCTCGACGTGACCGGGTCGGCGGCGCTGTTC
>JBDTNS010000132.1:0-6102 GCA_039933675.1 Chloroflexota bacterium | reverse complement strand
CCCGAACGATGCGCGCTACCAAGCTGCGCCACGCCCCGACCGAGGGTGCCCGTTGACAGGGCTGTCGGATGATAGCGCAAGCCCGAGGAAACCGGACGGACGCGACCGGCGTACACACAGGTGTCGGTCCATGGCGGCCGACCACAGGAGGATTCCCAGATGCGCTTGACCCTGCGCCGGCTCAGGATCCACTCGCTTGCGGCAGCGGTTGGCCTCGCCATCGTCGTCACCGCGTGCACATCGCCCAGCGGGGCCGGGTTCCCGGCAGCCAGCTCGGCGCCCGGCGGCGCGGTGTCGCTGCCCCCGTCGGCACCCGCGGTCTCGTCCGTGCCGAGCAAGTCGGGCGACGGCTACTGAATCACGACGAGGCCCCCAAAACCGGGGGCCTCGCGTTCGTGGAGCGGCGGGTGCGCTCGCCGGCTTGCGTCAGCTCGCCGGCTTGCGTCAGCTGGCGGGCGTGAGCCAGACCGGGTAGTCCCGGCCCTCGGTCACCGACCCGTCCTTGGCGGACAGGTTGTATGCGTGGAGCGTCCCCCACTGACCCTTTCCCACCGTGTAACGCAGCGTGACGTCGAACGTGCCGCGGCAGCCGGTCCCGCACGTCGCCATGACCTGCTGATCGACCAGCGTCTTCCCGGCCGCGTCGAGGAGCGCGATCCGGAAAGTCGCCTCGAACACGTTTGCGGTCCCTGAAACACGACCCGGGTTGCCGATCGCGGCACCGTAGGCGGGCCGGTCCACGAAGATCGCCGGCAGCTGGTCGGCATAGTCGGCGCGTCCGACCGGGCCGTCGAGGGTGATCCCCTCGCTGCCGAAGACGGTCACCGTCTGACCCTCGACCTGGAACACGACCGACTTGACCTTCGAGAACTGGGTCAGCGTGTAGACGACCTGTGCCAAGCGGTACTGCATCGAGGCGGAGCCGCCCCCCGAGTCGAATTCGGTTGAGAGGTCGACGGTCGCGATGCCGTTGTTGACGTTGAGGCCGAGGAGCCGGGTACCGGCCGGGATCCCCGAGGAGATCGTCCGGTCGCCCGATTCGGCGGCCGTCGGACCGGCGAGCACCGCGTTCATCGCAGCGCTCGCGACCGCGGTGGTCTGGGGGACCTCGCGCAGGACCGGCACGAGGCCCTCGCTTCCGGGCGCGCCGCCCAGGACGAAGTAGGCGCGGACGATCGACGTCCCGGCGGGCGACGGGACTGGCGTCGGTTCGGCGCTCGAACCGGGCGCCTGCGATGCGCCAGCGGACGGTGCCGGAATCCCGCTGGGCGCCGGTGTCAGATCCGGGCCGGCCGGATCGGTCGAAGCGGTCGGGACGGCGGTCGGGACGGACCCGAGACCGCCCGTCGAACCGTTGCAGGCCGCGAGCACCGCGACAAGCGTTCCGGCGATGAGGATCGATGGGATGCGCTTCATGGCTGGGTCTCCTGCTGCGATTGGGTCGGAGTCCCAGCATCGGCGGCGTCGATCGCAGTCACGTCGCTGTGAGGTAACGATTGGGTTACAGGCAGCCGGAGCTCGACCTGCAGGCCGCCGCCCGGGCGGTTGACGGCCGTCAGGTCGCCGCCGAGGAGCGTGGCGTGCTCGGCGGCGATCGCGAGACCGAGACCGCTGCTCCCGCCGTGGCGCGACGGATCGGCCTTGTAGAAGCGCTCGAAAATCCGCTCGAGCCGCGCTGGCGGCACGCCCGGACCGCGATCGAGGACGGTCAGCACGATGTCGTCCCGGCCGCTGTGCAGCGTCACCTCGACCGGCGCGCCGGCGGCATGCTCGCGCGCGTTGTCGAGGAGGTTCCCCAGGATCCGGTCGAGACGGCGCGGATCGGTCTCGACCACGAGCGGCGCGTCGGGGAGCTGGACGGCCGCTTCCGCGAGCCGCGCCGCGACAACCGCACGCACGAGGCGACCGAGATCGACCGGCTCGAGCGCGATCTGCTCGGCGCGCGCGTCAAAGCGCGACACCTCCATGAGGTCGTCGACGAGGGTCCGGAGCCGCCCGACGTCGGCGACGAGCAGCTCACCGGCTCGGCGACTCCCGGCCGGCAGATCGTCGAGATGCTCGCGCAAGATCGATGCCTCCGCGACGAGGGCCGCCAGCGGCGTGCGCAGCTCGTGCGCGACATCGGCGACGAAGCGGCGGTTCTGCGCCTCGGCCGCCTCGAGCCGGCCGATCGTCTCGGCGAGGGCCTCCGCCATCCCGTTGAAGCGCCGCGCCCAGGTGCCGAACTCATCGTCCGAGGTGACCGGCACGCGTGCCGAGAGGTCGCCACGCTCGATTCGCTCGGCGGCGCGGCTCGCGGCCTCAACCGGGGCGAGCACGCCGCGCGCGATCAGCCTCGCGACGAGGAGCGCAAGGAGCACCAGGACGAGCGTCCCGATGACCAGCGCGACGCGCAACTGCCCGAGCGCCGCGTCGATCGCGGTGGCGTCACGGACGAAGTAGACGACTGGGCCAGTCGAGCCCACCCGGCCGCCGACGACAAGCCGTGGCGTCCCGGCGATCGTGGTCCACGCATAGGCGAGCTGGCCGCCGTCTACGCGCTGGCGGAGGTCGGCCGGGAATGTCGACAGCGCACCGTTGAGGTCGCCCTCGGAGACGGCCGCCCCGTTTGTCCCGAGATCGACGATCGCCCCGACCCCGCGCTGGTGGAAGCGGTCGAGGAGGTGGCTCGCGGTGAGGTCGTCTACGGTCGGGCTCGGCGGCAGCCCGGCCTCGGCCACCGTCACCGACAGGTCGAACCGCGCCTGGGCCGCCGCGTCGGCGATCGCCTGCTGGCGGAGGTTGTTCTCGACGAACAGATAGGCGCCGGCGCCGAGCAGGACGGCAGTCAACGCCACGAGCGCAACGAGCGTGATGGCCAGCCGGGCACGGACGCCGCGGATCACGCCGCCGAACTCACCGAACGGCCTTGTAGCCGGCGCCCCGCACGGTCTGGATGAGGTGCGGCGCCGCGGGATCGGTCTCGACCTTGGCCCGCAGGCGTTGGATCGCGACGTCAACGAGCCGCGAATCGCCGAGGTAGTCGTAGCCCCAGATCCGGTCGAGCAGGATGTCGCGGCTGAGCACCTGGCCGGCGTGACGCGCGAGCTCGACGAGGAGGTCGAACTCGGTCCGGGTGAGGGCGATGTCGGTGCCGTCGCGCGCCACGCTGCGCCCGGCGAGGTCGATCGTCAGCGGGCCCAGCTGGAGCCGCTCGGCATCCTCGGGGCCACGCCCGGCCCGGCGGAGCGCCGCACGGACGCGGGCGACGAGCTCGGGGACCTCGAACGGCTTCTTGACGTAGTCATCGGCGCCAGCCTCGAGCCCGACCACGACGTCGATCGTGTCCGCCCGGGCGGTCAGCATCACGACCGGGACGGTCGATGTCCGGCGGATCGCGCGGCAGACCTCGAGCCCGTCGATACGCGGCAGCATGACGTCGAGGAGCACGAGGTCGAACCCGCCGGCGGCGAAGCGCTCAAGCCCCGCCGCCCCATCGACCGCTGTCTCCACCGTGAACCCCGCGCTGCGCAACCCGATGGCGGTCACCTCGCGGATCGAAGGGTCGTCCTCGACGAGGAGGATCCGGGCGTCCATGGCGTCCCTCGTGCCGGTCCATCACCCGACGAACCTCGCGGCAGTATGCCGCCTATTCCAGGCCGGCCTCGAAGGCGGCGTTCTCGCGCGCACGCTGCTCGGCCCGGATCGGCAGCGTGCCGAGGGCGGCCAGCACGAACGTCCCCGCCATCAGCCCGAAGACAATGGGCACGCCCTGCGCCTCGCCGACGGCCCCGATCACGGCGCCATACAGGATGTTCCAAAGCGACCCGACGCCGAACGCCATCGCGAAGTAGATGGCGTACGAGGCGTCGCGGCCCGCCGGCGGGGCGACGTCGCCGAGCAGGGCCTGGAGCTGGGGGCTCTCGGCGAAGGTGAACAGCCCCATCAGCACGATCCCGACCCACAGCCAGAACAGCGACGAGCCGGCGGCCAGGAAGACGACGAACCCGATCGCACCGCCGAGGTAGACCCCGACGATCAGCGGTTTCCGTCCGATTCGGTCGGACAGCCAGCCGGCGACCAGCGGCATCGGCACCGAGAAGACGATGAGCGCGCCATACATCAGGCCCGCCGTGGCCTCATCGAGGCCGAGCACACGGGTCAGGTAGATCAGCGCGAAAAGGTTCACGACGCCGAGCCCCCGGCCGCCGCCGCCCAAGGCCGAGGTCAGGTACAGCCAGCGCAAGTCGCGGTCTCCCAGGATCCGCCCGAACGCCGCCGTGACGGTTCCGCTCGCCTTGGCTGCCACGCGGTCGGTCCCCCGCTCGCGGATGAAGAGCAGGATCGCGATGCCCACCACGATGGCCGGCAGCCCGAACGCGACGGAGGCACCGCGCCAGCCGACCGCCGCGATCAGTGGCGCACCAATGAGCGCGACGACGACCGTGCCCACGTTGCCGCCGGCGATGTGGGCGCTGATCGCGAAGCCGCGGCGCTCGGCCGGGAACTGCTCGGCGAGGAGGCCGTTGCCCACCGGATGCTGGGGTGAGCCGCCGATCCTGGAGATGATGTTCGGGATCGCGAAGGTCGGGAAGCCCGTGGCGAAGGCCTGGGCCGCGAAGCCGCCACCGAACACGAGTCCGCCCAAGCCGAGCAGGCGGCGCCGTGAGACGACGCGCGTGAGGCCGGCATAGCTCAGCTGGACCATGCCCGACAGGAATGCGCCGATCGCAGCGAGGAAGGCGATCGTCTCCACCCCGACCCCGAACTCATCGATGATCTTCAGGAAGATCAGCGGCAGGACGACCGCCTGGGCGTGGTTGACGGCATGGGCGACCGACAATAGGCCGAGTGAGCGGTTGGGGTGGACGTCCGTGGGCGGCACGCGCGTATCGTGCCGCACCATTGGCCTACGGTGTTGGGCCAATACAACGCGTCAGGCAGGCGGGTTTTCGCGGCCCAAAGCGACGCCCGGCCAGAGGGACTCCGGCCGGGTTGATCGAACGATCCGAGCCTCAGTACTGGAAGAGCAGCTCGCGGTACTTGGGCAGCGGCCAGAGGTCGTCCGCGACGAGCGTTTCGAGCTCGTCGACGACGGCGCGGAGCTTCTCCTGGGCCGGAATGACGGTCGTCGCGAAGGCGGTCGCCTCGGCCTTGACGCCACCGGCCCCGTGGGCTTCGTGCTGGGCCTCCTTGAGCCCTGCAATGGCGTCGACCAGCGAGTCGGCCAGCCCCGAGACCTGCTGGCAGATCGCGTTCATGCCGCGCGACGAGGGCGCTGCGTTGAGCTGACCGAGGTACCTGGCGGCGGCCGGCAGGATCATGGTCGAGGCGATGTCGAGGGCGGTGCTCGCCTCGATGTCCTGGATCTTGACGTAGCGCTCCCAGTTGATCTCGACGCGAGAAGCGAGCTCGCGCTCGGACAGAACCCCGAACGACGAGAACAGCACCTTGGCGGTCCTGGTCGTCAGCGCCGGCAGGGCGTCGACGGTCGTCTTGTTGTTCGGGAGACCGCGCCGGGCGGCTTCCTCGTGCCACGATTCGGCGTAGCCGTTGCCCTCGAAGAGGACCTGCTTGTTCGCCTTGACGATGCCCGACAGGATTCCGGTGAGGCGCTCGAAGTCGCCATGCTCGAGCTTCTCGAGCTCGTCGGCCAGCTGCTTGAGCGAATCGGCGACGGCCGTGTTGAGGACCGTCTGCGGCCAGTAGATCGGGGCGGACGAGCCAACCGCCCGGAACTCGAACTTGTTGCCGGTGAAGGCGAATGGCGACGTCCGGTTGCGGTCGGTGTGGTCGGCCGCGAGGACCGGCAGCGAGGTGACCCCGAGCTCGATGTTGCCGCCATGCTTCGAGGCGGCCGCGGGACCCTCCTCGAGCTGGCCGATGACGTCGACGAGCTGTGCGCCGAGGAAGATCGAGACGATCGCCGGCGGCGCCTCGTTGGCCCCCAGCCGATGGTCGTTGCCGGCGTCGGCGATGCTGGCGCGCAGTAGGTCCGCATGGACGTTGACGCCGCGGATCACCGCGAGCAAAAAGGCCAGGAACTGGGCGTTGGCATGCGGATCGTGGCCCGGATCGAGCAGGTTCTCCCCGTCGTCCGTGGCCATCGACCAGTTGTTGTGC
>JBDTNS010000131.1:0-6138 GCA_039933675.1 Chloroflexota bacterium | reverse complement strand
CCGCCGACCTCGGTCCCGATCTACCAGACGGTCACGTTCACGTCGGCCGACGCCGAGGAGCTCGGCGCCGTCGCGAATCGGGAGATCCCGGGCTACGCCTACGGCCGGCTCGACAACCCGACGGTCGTGGCCTTCGCCGGGGCCGTCGCAGAGCTCGAGGGCGCCGAGGCGGCGTTCGCATTCGGATCCGGGATGGGTGCGATCCACGCCGCGCTCGGAACCCTCCTGTCGGCCGGCGATCGGGTCGTCGCCACCGCCGCGTCGTACGGCACGACCCGGGCCCAGCTGACCGGGGTGTTCGGCCGGCTCGGGGTCACGACGACGTTCGTGGACGTGACGGACCACGCCGCCGTCGAGCGCGCCCTCGCGGACCGTCCGACCCGGGTCCTCTACGCCGAGACGATCGCGAACCCGACGATCGTCGTCGCTGATCACGTGGCCCTCGCCGATCTCGCCCACCGCCACGGCGCGAGTTATGTCGTCGACAACACGTTCGCCTCGCCGTACCTGTGCCGGCCAGTCGAGCTCGGCGCCGACCTCGTCGTCGAGTCGGCGACGAAGTTCCTGTCCGGTCACAGCGATGTCATGGCCGGCGTCGTGGCGGGCTCGACCGCGCTCATCGAGCGCGTCCGCGACTTTCAGGTCGACACCGGGGCGTGCCTCGACCCGCACGCGGCCTTCCTCGCGATGCGCGGCCTGTCGACGCTGGCCCTCCGGATGGAGCGTCACACCGCCACGGCCTCCGAGCTGGCTGCCTGGCTCGAATCCCGGCCCGGCGTCCGGCGCGTCTGGCATCCGTCCCTGCCGTCCCATCCCCAGGCGGAGCTCGCAGGCCGGATGCTCCACCGGTCCGGCGGCATGCTCGCGTTCGAGCTCGAGGGCGGCCGGACCGCAGGGCGAGCGTTCATCGACAGCCTGACGATCCCGGAGCGGACCGCGTCGCTCGGCAGCGTGTTCACGATCGTTGCCCATCCGCCGTCGACGACCCACCGCCAGTTCGATGACGCGGCGCTCGCCGCCGCCGGGATCACCGCCGGGCTGCTGCGCGCCTCGATCGGCCTCGAGGATGTCGAGGACCTCGTCGCCGATTTCGAACGCGCGCTGGCGGCAGTCCGGTCGGCAGGCGCCGCCGCCGCCGCAATTCCGACGCCGACCCCCGCCTGACTCTTCGGAGGACCACGCGATCGCCAGCCCCGTGACGACGTGGGCCGACTCGGCCCGGCCGCCCGTGCCCGACCTCTTCGAGCGGCTCGGACGCGTCGTGCTGCGCCTCTTCACTTCGGTCGACTTCGCGGTCGTCCAGATCATCGCCCTGTCGCTGCTCGCGGTCATCGGGATGACGATCCGGCAGCTGCCGGGCTTCGCGTCCCGCTCGGCCGGCGACTATGCGGCCGCGATGGCCGACCTCCACGCTCGGTATGACCCCGCGTTCGGCAAGGGGATCGTCGACGCGATGGAGCGGCTCCAGCTGTTCCACGTGTTCTCGTCGACGTGGTTCACGGTCGGACTCGTCGTCCTCGTCGCCTCGATCGTCACCTGCACGCTCGACCGGACGCCGCGGCTGTGGCGCCAGTCCAAGGAGATCCGGGTGGTCCAGCCGGACGCCTTCTACGATCCCGACCTGCCCGATCGGGCGGCACTGACCGCGGTTGACGCGGGCGCGGTCCGGGCCGCCCTCCGGCGCCAGGGCTACGGCATCCGCGAGGCCACGGTTGACGGGGTCCACTACGTCTACGGCGATCGCCACCGCTGGACGAAGCTCGCGACGCTCCTCAGCCACATGGGCCTGATCCTGTTCCTCGTCGCGGCGGTCGTCACGTGGCAGCTCGGTGACGAACAGGGCCTCGTCGTGGCCGAGGGCGACACGCTGACCGTCCAGCCGATCGGGACACCGGGCCTGCTCCTGGTGAAGAACTACCGCTTCGAGGCGCCCGGTTTCCTCGAGACCGGGCAGGCCCGCGACTTCACGACCGATCTCGGCGTCTTTCAGAACGGCAGCGAGGTCGCCCGCAAGACGATCCGGGTGAACGATCCGCTCGAGGTGGCAGGCTATTCGTTCCACGAGAACGGCTTCGGCGCGGCGCCGGAGATCCTCGTCAGCGACGCCGCCGGCCGGCCGTTGTGGGACGGGCCGGTGCCCCTCACCGAGCAGGCCGCCGGGTTCCCGTACGGAACGCTCGCCGTGCCGGGCCGCGACCTCGGCCTCGAACTGCTCCTCAAGCGCCAGCCCGACGGGACGGGCGTGCTCCTGATCCTGCCGTATCGGGTGAGCGGCACGGGCAGCGACGGTCGGCCGGTGATCGAGGAGTTAAGCGGCAGCGCGGTCGCGCTCGCAGCGGGCGAAGTGCAGGCCCCGGCCGGGCTCGACGTCTCGATCGGTGTCAAGCGGTTCAGCGACTACGTCCTCCTGATCGCCAAGAAGGACCCGGGGCAGGGGATCGTCTGGACCGCCTTCGTCCTCCTGATCGTCGGGCTGGCGATCACGTTCTACCTGCCTCGTCGCCGGATCTGGGCGCGGCTGGATCCGGCTGGCGAGCTCCGGCTCGTTGCCCGCTCGGACCGCTACGTCGACATCGAGCGAGAGTTCGGGCGCCTGCTGGATGACCTGGTCGCCAGGCGGAAGACGCCGGCTGCGACGCCCGCCACGCCCACCGCCTGAGGCGCACACGACAGGTTGCGATCGGCCCGCGACCGTCACTCAGCCGATCCCTCGCGGTATCCTGACGGCACCCGTCCGACAGACCAGACTCCGGCCATCCGGACGCGAACCGGAATTCGATCGCGACCGGCGAACCGGGAGGCAGCGCGCCTCCAGCGCGGGCGTCGAGCGGGATGGCACGGCCCAGGAGAGATCGGAACGCTCGAGAGGCATATCGACCAATCGGCCGCACCCGCATCCGCATCGGCAGGAGTTTCATGACCGCACGGACCATGGCCATTGCCGCCATCGCCGACCACAAGGTCGCGTCGACCCAGAACTATCTGGAGCACGCCGGCCAGGCGATCTACGGACAGTACGTGTTCCACGAGGGGGTCCAGCGCGAGTACCTCGCCAAGCCGATCTTCAGGCGCCTGCGGCGAGTGATCGACGGCCTGGAGCCGTTCGACGAGGTGATCGCCGACGCCGTGGCCCACGGCGTGAAGGAATGGGCGATGGCCCACGGGGCGACCCACTACACCCACTGGTTCGTGCCGATGACCGGCTCGACCGCGGAGAAGCACGACTCGTTCCTGAACCCGAAGGGCGACGGCCAGACCATGGCCGAGTTCTCCGGCAAGAACCTGATCCAGGGCGAGCCCGACGCCAGCTCGTTCCCGTCGGGCGGGATCCGCGCAACGTTCGAGGCCCGCGGCTACACCGCCTGGGACGTCACGAGCCCGATCTTCCTGCAGGTCGAGCCGAACGGCGTCACGATGACGATTCCGACGGCCTTCGTCTCCTACACCGGCGAGGCCCTCGACCACAAGATCCCGCTCCTCCGCTCGCAGGAGGCACTCGGCAAGCAGGCCCTCCGCGTCCTGCGCTGGTTCGGCAACACGACGACGGCCCGGGTGTTCACGAACATCGGGCCGGAACAGGAGTACTTCCTCGTCGATCGCCGCCTGGCCCAGCAGCGCCCGGACCTCGTCCTCACCGGCCGGACCCTGTTCGGTGCGGCGTCGTCCAAGGGCCAGGAGCTCGACGACCAGTACTTCGGCTCGATCCGCGAGCGGATCCTCGCATTCATGATGGATCTCGATCGGGAGCTGTGGCGGCTCGGGATCCCTGCCAAGACCCGCCACAACGAGGTGGCGCCGTGCCAGTTCGAGATGGCGCCGGTCTACGAGCCGACGTCGGTCGGGTCGGATCACAACATGGTCGTCATGAGCGTGATGCGGCGACTTGCCCTTCAGCACGGCCTGATGTTCCTGATCCACGAGAAGCCGTTCGCCGGGATCAATGGCTCGGGCAAGCACAACAACTGGTCGATGGGTACCGATGATGGCGAGAACCTGCTCGACCCGGGCAACGACCCCCATGCCAACGCCCAGTTCCTCGCGTTCCTCGTCGCCGTCATCCGGGCGGTGAACGAGCACGCCGACCTCCTTCGGGCGAGCATCGCGGACGCCGGCCAGGACCATCGCCTCGGGGCGAACGAGGCTCCGCCCGCGATCATGTCGATCTTCCTCGGGTCGCAGCTCGAAGACGTCGTCGAGCAGCTCGCCAAGGGCGCGACCTCGGGCTCGAAGCAGGGCGGTACCGCAAAGCTCGGCGTCATCTCGCTGCCGGAGCTTCCGAAGGACGCCACCGATCGGAACCGGACCTCGCCGTTCGCCTTCACCGGCAACAAGTTCGAGTTCCGCGCGGTCGGCTCGTCGGCGCCGATCTACTGGCCCCAGACCGTCCTGAACACCGCTGTCGCGGATTCGCTCAAGCAGCTCGCCGATGAGCTCGACAAGATCGACACCGGCGACTTCGCCGGGCTCACCAGCATCCTGTCCGGGATCGTCGGGGATCACAAGCAGGTCCTCTTCGAGGGCAACGGCTACTCCGAGGAGTGGCATGCCGAGGCCGAGCGGCGCGGCCTGCCGAACAACCGGACGACGGTCGACGCACTGCCGGCGCTGACCACGAAGAAGGCGAAGCAGCTGTTCTCGGGCTTCAATGTCCTGTCCGAGCGCGAGCTCGAGGCGCGCGTCGAGATCTATTGGGAACGCTACGTCAAGGTCGGCAACATCGAGGCGAACTGCGCGCTCGACATGGCCCGGACGATGATCCTGCCCGCGACCGCTCTGTACCTGAGCGAGTTGTCGGGGGTCGGGCCGACGTCACGCGGAATCGCCGCGGTCTGCCAGAAGGTCGCCGGGCTGGCCGACGGCCTCGTCGAAGCGATCGACGCCCTCGGGAGCGCCCAGCACGCGGCCCACGAGGCCGGCACCGTGCAGGACGAGGCGCGGGCGTTCGTCGACCACGTGATCCCTGCCCAGGGAACGTTGCGCGAAATCGCCGACGAGCTCGAGACTCTGGTCCGCGACGAGCTCTGGCCGCTGCCGAAGTACCGGGAGCTGCTCTTCCAGTTCTGAGGTCCAGCACCGCGCGCCTCCGCCTCCAGCACCGCGCGCGCCTCCGCCTCCAGCACCGCGCGATATTTCAAGAAGGACTACGAGTGGGCTCGAGCGGCATCTTGATCGCGATCGATGCGCGGAAGGCATGAACTGGCAACTGCCCGCTGGCCCAGTTGTCGGTTCATTCAGAGAAGGCATCAGATCGAGGCTGTGGGGCCGACGAGCGCGCACGTATGCCTTCTTGGCATGGCGAAGGCTTCACACGCGGCCCGCTCGTCGGACGGCCATGAGCCGGGTCCCGTCGACGCTCGACCAGATCATGCCGTCCTCGCTCGGCATCGGTTGGTCAGCGTGCTCGAGCGCCCGCAGCCAGGCGGCTGACGATCCGGGAAAGCGGGTTTCGAACAGCGACGTCAGCTCATTCACTGTCGCCCGGTTGCGCGCGGTGGCCCGCAGGACGAGCAGGCCGGCGACCCGCGCATCGGCCGGTTTGGACCGCCGGACGGCCGCGACCTTGTCGGCCAGGCCCCGGATCGTCGCGCCGCCGTCGGCGAGGAGGTCGACGACCTCGATCACCGCCGTCTCCAATTCTCGCGACCGAGTCAGCAGGACGTCGATCGATCGCGAGCGCCACGCGGCGGGATCGATCCCGAACTCTGGTCGCCCTGCCCAGCCACCGGATCGGGCAATGCCGATGACCAGGTCCTGCCGGCGCAGGTGCTGGATGTCGCGCGGCAGGTCGGAGCCCGGGCGCGCCTCGATGAACGCGGCGAGCTGGACGCCGATCGCCGCGGCGCACGCTGTCAGCGTCTCGAGCGAGATCGCCGTGACAAGCCCGCGCTCGACGCGGCTCCAGAACGATTGAGAGACGCCCGCGCGCTCGGCGGCGCCAGCCTGAGTCAGGGCCAGCGCAACGCGAGACTCGTGCAGCACCACGCCGATTCGCGCAGCGAGCAGAGCCGCGCGACGGCGGCCCTCGGCCCGGGCGGCACTGGCGCGGCGACGATGGCGATCGGGCATCGAAGGATGATGCCGATCGGGCATTCACTCGCGGTCAACCGCACGCGAGAATCGCGATCGACGCCCGCGCTC
>JBDTNS010000130.1:0-6308 GCA_039933675.1 Chloroflexota bacterium | reverse complement strand
CGATCGCGGCGATCTTCCTCGAGACGATCGTCGGGACGAACGGGATCCTCATCCCGCCCGATGGCTACATCCAGGGCGTCCGCGAGCTGTGCGATCGGCATGGGATCCTGATGGTTGCCGACGAGGTCATGGCGGGCTTCGGGCGGACCGGGAAGTGGTTCGCGATCGAGCACTGGGACACCGTCCCGGACCTGCTCACGATGGCCAAGGGGCTGACGTCGTCGTACCTGCCGCTGGGCGCCGTGGCGATGCGCCGCAAGATCGCCGACGCGTTCGAGACGAAGATGTTCTTCGGCGGGCTGACGTACTCGAGCCACCCCGTCAGCTGCGCGGCCGCCCTGGCGACGATCGGGGTCTACGAGGAGGACGGCCTCATCGAGAACTCCGCCACCCTCGGCAAGGCCATGCGGCGCCACCACGAGGATCTGTATGACCGGCATCCGTCGCTCGGCGCCCACAGGAACCTGGGGCTGTTCGGGATCCTCGATCTCGTCCGGAGCCGCGAGCCGTACGAGCCGCTCACCCCGTTCAACGGGACGAGCGACGAGATGAAGGCGATCGGGAAGCACTTCCGCGAGCACGGGCTCTACGCGATGATCGCCAACAACTCGATCCACACGAACCCCCCGCTGTGCATCACGGAGGAGCAGCTCGGCGATGGATTCGCGATCATCGACGCGGCGCTCGACATCGCCGACCAGGCGGTGACCGGCTAACCGATGGCGACCGCCACGGCGACCCGCGGCGGACGGGCCGCGACCGCGGCCGCGGCGACGCGCGCCGGGCGCGGGCGGCGAGCGTTGACGTGGCTGCTGATCCTCGTCGCGGTCGTCGCCGTCTGGGAGGGCGTCAAGTTCCTGGGCGGCACCCCGTGGCGCGCGCCCGGCGCCGTGCCCGGTCCGAACAACCCGGTCCTCTGGAACCCGCCGTTCCGCTGGCCGTTCGCGAACGACCTGAACCTGCCCCACATCTGGAACATCGTCATCGCCTTCTTCCAGCCGTGGCAGCGCGGCGCCGACCGGAACGTCGCCCAGTTCCTGTTCGACGCAGCCCTGTTCACGTGGCGCGAGGCCGCACTCGGGTTCGTCCTTGGGACCGCCATCGGCCTGCTCCTCGCGACGGTGTTCGTCCACGTCCGCTGGCTCGAGCGGGCGTTCGTCCCGTACGTCGTCGCCAGCCAGACCGTCCCGATCATCGCCATCGCCCCGATGATCACGTACGCGTTCGGCGGCAATCTCGCATCGGTCGTGGTGATCGCGACCTACCTGACGTTCTTCCCGGTCACGATCGCGATGATCCGCGGCCTGCGCTCGCTTGACCCCCGCGCCCTCGAGCTCACCCGGTCCTACGCGGCGTCGCGCTGGGACGTCTTTCGCAAGCTCCGCCTGCCGGCCTCCCTGCCGTACCTGTTCACGGCCCTGAAGATCGCGGCCACCGCGAGCATCGTCGGCGCGATCATCGGCGAGGGGCCGGGCGGGATCCCGAACGGCCTCGGCCGGGCGCTCGACAACTACAACCAGTACTACATCACCGGGCCCGAGAAGCTCTGGGCCGCGATCGTCGTGTGCGCCATCCTCGGCGTCGTGTTCTTCGGCATCGTCCGGATCGCCGAGCTGCTGATCCTGCGCGACCGGCCCGGGGCCGCCGCCGGATGACCACCCGACCACGGACAGACCGCCCACCCACCCACCACCTGGGGAACAGCCGATGACCAATGCGCAAGATCCGAATGGACCCGTCGTCCGGATTGCCGGCGTCGACAAAACGTTCGACCGGGGCGACGGCGTCGTCACCCATGCCCTCGAGGGGATCGATCTCGAAGTCGCTCGGGGCGAGTTCGTCTCGCTCATCGGGCCGTCGGGCTGCGGCAAGTCGACGCTCCTCCGGATCGTGGGCGACCTGATCTCACCGACGAGCGGGACGGTCCTCGTCAGCGGCAAGACCGCCGAGCGGGCGCGGATGGACCGCGACTACGGGATGGTCTTCCAGGCGCCGGTCCTGTTCGACTGGCGCACCGTCGAGGACAACGTCAAGCTGCCCCTCGAGATCCTCGGCCTTGACAGCACCACGCGGACGAAGCGGGCGCGCGAGATGCTCGACCTCGTCGAGCTGGGCGACTTCCTGAAGCACCATCCCTATCAGCTGTCCGGTGGCATGCAGCAGCGCGTGGCGATCGCCCGGGCCCTCGCGTTCCAGCCGTCGATCCTGCTCATGGACGAGCCGTTCGGCGCGCTCGACGAGATGACCCGCGAGCGAATGAACTCCGAGGTCCTCAGGATCTGGGAGCGGACCGCGACGACGATCCTGTTCGTCACCCACTCGATCCCCGAGGCCGTGTTCCTGTCGTCGCGGGTCGTCGTGATGAGCGCCCGGCCCGGCCGGATCACGAAGATCGTCGATGTCGACCTGCCGCGGCCACGGACTGAGGACAGCCGCGAGGCCCCCCTCTATTTCGAGCTGGTGACCGAGGTCCGCGAAGCGCTCCGCTCGGGTGGTGCGGAGCTCGACGACAGTGGGACGGTCGGCGGCGCACCGTCGGCCGAGCGGACGATGGCGGAAGGTTCGGTCGGGTGAGCGTCGGCCTGAGCCCGGCGGCGAGCTCCCCGGCAAGCAAGGGCCGGGTCGGGCCGCGCGGCGGTCGGGCGGGTCGTGCCGGGCGCCAGTCCCTTGCCGCGTATCTGCCCGCGGCGATCGTCCTCGTCGCCGTGTTCCTCCTCCTCGAGTACGGCCTGTCCGCGCTCCAGATCGAGTCATTCCTGCTGCCGAAGCCGTCGGCGATCGCCGCCTCGCTGGCCGCGAACTGGTCGACCGGCCGGTTCGCCCTCGTTCCGGCGGCGGTCGCGACCCTCCAGGAGGCGCTCCTCGGACTGGTCATCGGGACGGTCGCCGGTCTCCTCGCGGCCTTCGCGACCGCGCGCTGGGCGACGTCGCGGCAGTTCCTCCTGCCGATCGCGATCGCGGCGAATGCGATCCCGATCGTCGCGTTCGCACCGTTGCTGAACAACTGGTTCGGCCTCCTCAACCCGTTCTCGAAGGCGATGATGGCCGCCGTGCTCGTGTTCTTCCCGGTGATGGCCAACGTGACCCGCGGCCTCGTCCAGGTCGAGCTCGGCTCGCTCGAGCTGATGCGCTCGTATGCCGCGAGCGAGTGGACGATCCTGCGCAAGGTCAGGATCCCGAACGCCCTGCCGTTCTTCTTCACGGCCATGAAGATCGCGACGACGCTCAGCCTGATCGGCGCGATCGTCGGCGACTATTTCGGCGGCAGCCTGTCGAGCCTCGGCCGGCGGATCGTCGAGAGCGCGGCTTCGCTCAAGTTCGACGTCACGTGGTCGGCGATCCTGTTCGGGGCCGTGAGCGGGATGGTTCTCTATGCGCTCGTCGTCCTCGCCGAGCGGCTCGTCATCCCATGGGCGGCCGCGCTCCGCGGGGACACCTGAGCGCCCGCAACCGGCGCTCGAACGGCGTGACTCCCGCGATGTGCAGGTCGTATCCTTCCGCCTTCGACGATTGCAATCGTCGGGCAGGAGCGCGGCCGGCGTGGAGCCGGACGCGAGGCAGGAGGAGTTCATGGACAAGAAGCGCGGGTTCGCGCTGACCGCCGTGGCGGCGATCGCCTTCGGCGCGTGTTCGCCGGCGGCGACGACCGCGCCGTCCCAGGTCCCGTCGTCCCAGGCGCCGTCGAGTGTGGCGCCGTCGACGGCTGCGTCGGCCGACACGGGATCGGCACCGCCGCCGAGCGCGGCCGCCAGCCCGGCCAGCGTCCGGCTGCAGCTGCAGTGGGCGCCGCAGGCCCAGTTCGCAGGCTACTTCGCGGCCGACAAGCAGGGTTACTTTCAGGCCGAGAACCTGACCGTCACGATGGTCCCGGGCGGCCCGACGGTCGTCCCCCAGGTCGAGGGCTCAAAGGCGGACGGCCCCGAGTTCACGATCAGCTGGGTCCCGAAGGTCCTCGAGGCGCGCGAGGCGACCACGCCGTCGGACCTGATCGACATCGCCCAGGTCTTCCAGCGCTCCGGCACCCTGTCGGTCACCTGGAAGGACACCGGCATCGACGACCCGTGCAAGCTCGCGGGCAAGAAGGTCGGAACGTGGGGCTTTGGCAACGAGTTCGAGGTCACGGCCGGCCTGCTCACCTGCGGCCTGACGCCCGGGCTCGAGAGTGGCGGCAAGGCCGACACGCAGTACCAGCAGGTCACCCAGGCGTTCGACATGACCGCCTTCCTTGCCCGTGACATCGACGCCGCCGAGGCGATGATCTACAACGAGTACGCGCAGGTCCTCGAGGCCACCGACCCGAACACCGGCGAGCTCTACAAGGCGGACCAGCTGAACGTCATCAACTGGAACGACTACCGCGTCGCGATGCTCCAGGACGCGATTTTCGTTCGCAAGGCATGGCTCGAGCAGGGGACCAACCGGGACGTGGCGGTCCGCTTCGTGCGGGCGTCGCTGAAGGGCTGGATCTACTGCAGGGACCATGCGGACGACTGCGTCCAGTACACGACCGACGCCGGCAGCCAGCTCGGCGCGGGCCATCAGAAGTGGATGATGAACGAGGTCAACGCCCTCGTCTGGCCGTCGCCCGGCGGCGTCGGGATGATCGACCCCGTCTTCTGGCAGCAGACCGTCAAGGTCTCGAAGAACGCCGGGATCATCAAGACCGACCCGTCGATCGACGCCTACACGAGCGACATCGTCAAGGAGGCCCTCGCGGGCATCACCGACGACACCAAGGGCGATGGCTTCACGAAGGGCACCGTCGAGGTGACGCCGGGCGGCAACTGAGCGATCGAGCCGGCTCCGCTGGCTCCTGGCATTCCCGACGACTGGCCGGTCCCCCGTGGGACCGGCCAGTCTGCGTCGCACATGCAACCTGCGCCGGCCGGCTCGCGCCGGGCAGGGTTGCTGGCCGGGCTATGCTGGACCGGCTCGCCTCCCACGGAGTGCGAGACGAACCACCAGCGGCCCGCTGCTTCGGCGACGGGCCTCCGGCCGTCGCGTGCATTGTCCGGTCCACACCGGCGCACACGTCCGGGATCGCCCCCAGGTGATCCGGTCGGCGCTCACGAGGTGCCCCGTGCCCGCCAGTCCCCGCCGCTCCTATCGGATTCGCCTGATCGCGGCCGTGCTTGCCATCGGCCTCCTGGCGATCGGCGCCGCCCCGACGCGTGCCGCAACCGCCTACGGCCGCGATGTGTACTTCAGCGCGGGCTACGAGCGCCAGATCGACAACCGGACCTGCATCGCGGGATCGACCGGGATGATGATGAACTTCCTGGCCCGGCGCGACATGAACCTGAGCCAGACCTGGATGCTCCACTACGCCCAGCAGCGCGACGCCCTGAGCGACGCGACCCAGCGCGGCTCCGACCCGCTCGGCTGGTCCCGAGCGGCGACCTACTTCTCGGGCTGGACGGGTCGGCCCACCACGTACAAGTGGGAGGCCTACGCGAGCGCGACATCGGCGCTCCGCCGCGCGGCGAAGCAGATCGCGATCACGGGCAAGCCGGTCGGGCTGCTCGTCTCCCACGGGGCCCACGCGATGGTGATGACCGGCTTCACGGCGACCGCCAACCCGGCCTCCACGAGCACCTGGACGTTGAGCACCATCTGGGTCAGCGACCCGTATGGCTACCCGCACCGGTCGGTCCCGGCCACGAAGTCGCCGCTCAACAGCTATCTCCAGACCGACGCGACCTCGTACTACGACCAGCAGTGGTACGGCCGCTACATCGTGATCGTCCCCCAGGGCTGACGGGCGGCGGCCGTTTGACGGATCGCACGGCGGGGTCGATGGTGGGGTCCGCGAATCGCAGGCGCCGGGCTTCGTCCTCACCCAGTCCGAAGCGCGCGATCGATCGGAATGACCCCATGGCCCGCACCCGTTTCGCCTCGCCCGAGGCGAACATCGTCGTCAGCAGCGAAGGCTTCTTCGACGTCTACCCGTCCATCGCCCGGACCGCCGGGGACAAGCCCGCCTACCGCGGCCGCCTCGCCGAGCTCGGTGCCGGCATCCGGGGCATCGACGACCGCCTCGCCGTCCGGCCGGACTCGGTCGCGCTCGCGACCGCCGTCAGGACGTGGTCGACCGAGCACGGGACTGCCGCCGTCGCCGGCGACATGGGCAAAGGCCGTGACGGCAACGAGGTCGGCGCCTGATCCTCGCCGAGGACTGACGCCGCCGCCGCTGTCGCGTCAGCTCGGGGTGCCGGTCCCGAACTGGCGATCGCCGGCGTCGCCGAGGCCGGGCATGATGTAGCCCTTCTCGTTGAGCTGGCGATCGAGCGACGCGCAGTGGATCTCGA
>JBDTNS010000129.1:0-6348 GCA_039933675.1 Chloroflexota bacterium | reverse complement strand
GAGCGCTGCAGCCACATCTGGAGCGAGGGGAGCGACGGGTTTGCCCGCAGCCGATCGCCCTCGGCGACGAGCTGACGCGTTCCCGAGATCAGGTCGTCGCGCGTCATGCCGGCGCACCGCCGCGGATCATCGCCTCGCGGTCCTCACGAGCGCGCCCGGTCCACGCCCCGGGCAGGCCGTCACCGATCGCCGCCCCCTCGAAGCTCGTCACGGGGAGAACCCCGGCGACGCTCGACGACACGAACGCCTCATCCGCCGCAGCGAGGTCTTCCCGGGTGAGCCGGCCCTCGAACCGGCGCAGACCGACCGACACGGACCACTCGAGCAGCCACGAACGGGTCGTCCCCGGCAGGATCGCGCACTCGAGCGATGGCGTGGCGAGCTCGGTCACGCCATCCGGAGCGGCCCGTCGGATGAGGAAGATGTTCGCGGTGGTCGCCTCGGACAGATGGTCGTCGATGGTCATGAACAGCGCGTCATCGGCGCCGGCGCGGCGCGCCTCCAGCCGGGCGAAGACGTACTCGGCGCGCGACGTGGTCTTGAGCGTGGCCAACGGGTTCTGCGGATCGCGCCTGACCGCGGAGGCGACGAGCCGGAGCCCGCGCTCGAGGTGCTCCGGCGGCGCGGCCACGACCGGCCAGGCCTGGATCGCGATGGTCGCGGGGACCGGCTCGCCCATCGGCAGGAGACCGCGGCCACGGAATGCGCCACGGGTGACGGTGATGCGGACGGAGGCATCGCCCTGGGGGCCGCTGAGACCGTCGACGGCGAGGAGTTCGGCGATCCCGGCCATCAGCTGCGTTTCGATCTGCGGCGGGAGGTCGATCTCGAGGCCCTCGGCCGAACGTCGCAGGCGGTCAAGGTGCTCGGCCAGCTCGGTCACATGGCCGCCGCGCGCGCGGACCGTCTCGAAGATCCCGTCCCCGAGCTGGAAGCCACGATCGAAGACCGACAGGTGCGGGCCGTCCGCCGAGAGGAGCCGCCCGTCGACCCAGACATGACCGCTCACGGGGCCTCGACCCCGCCGATCGCGCCCAGCGGACCGCGTGCCTTGACGACAGTCTCCTCCCATTCGCTGGCCGGATCGCTCTTCCAGGTGATCCCGCCACCGACATGGAGCGTGAGTCGGCGGCCGTCTGCGACGAAGGTCCGGATGGCGATGCTCGTCTGCATCGCACCGTCCGGCCCGATCCACCCGATCGCCCCGGTATACGGTCCGCGGCGGACCGGCTCGAGACCCTCGAGGATCGCCATCGCGCGGATCTTGGGCGCCCCGGTGATCGAGCCGCCCGGGAACGAGGCAGCGAGCAGGTCGAAGGCGTCGCGTCCCTCGGCGAGGACGCCGGTCACGGTCGAGACGAGATGCTGGACGACGGCCGTCCGCTCGAGCCGGCACAGGCGCGGGACGCGAACCGACCCGGGCCGGCAGACGCGCCCGAGGTCGTTGCGCAGGACGTCGACGATCATCACGTTCTCGGCGCGGTCCTTGGCGCTCGAGAGCAGCTCACGAGCGAGCGCCCTGTCGGTGGCGGCGTCGCGCCCGCGCGGGCGGGTCCCCTTGATCGGATCGGTGGTCACAACGCCGACGGCATCGACCGAGAGGAACGGCTCGGGCGAGGCCGAGAGGAGCGCGCGGGGACGGCCGGTGAGCTGCCCCGGACCGAGATCGAGGTAGGCCGAGAAGAGCGATGGGTCGCCGGTCCGGAGGCGCCGATAGAGGCTCCATGGGTCGCCATCGAACGGCGTCTCGAGCCGGCGGGTCAGGTTGGCCTGGTAGATCTCGCCCCCGGCGATCCGATCGCGAACTGCACGCACGCCCGCCTCATAGGCGTCGCGGTCGAGCCCGGAGCGAAAGACGAGCGAGGCGGGCGGGGCGGAGGCCTCGGGCATTCGGCGGACCGGCGTCGTGAGCCGCGCGTGAACGTCGTCGAGCCGACGCGCCAGGCGCCGGCCGTCACCATCGAGGGCACGACCGCCGAGCCAGGCATGACCGCTGCGCCGGTCCCAGGCGACCACCCAATCGTGGAGGGCGAGTCGCAGCGGCGGGAGATCCTGGTCGGGTTCGGCGATCGCCGGCAGGCGCTCGAATGCGCCACCAAGGTCATAGCCGAGGAAGCCGACGAGCCCGCCAAGAAACGGCGGGGCCCCGGCCGGGATCACCATCGTCCGATCGAGCCGGGCAACGATTCGGCGGGCGACCGCGAATGGGTCCGGACCCGCGGCCGGCGATTCGAGGATCGCGACCGGATCGGCTGTCATGTAGGTCCAGCGGGCGTTACGACCCGGCCTGGCGCTCTCGAGCAGGACGAGACCCGGCAGGTCGCGGAAGCCCTCGGCGATGTCGATCGCGCGCGCGCCGGCGATCCGGTCCGGCAACCGGCGGAGGCGTAGCGGGGCGCTCGATCGCTCAGTCGGGATCACAGGCCGATGATACGGCCGGCCGCCCCCGCGGTCCGGCGAAGCCGCTAGCATCGGTGCATGCGGACGCGCGACCTCGGCATCGTCATCGGGCGCGGCCAACCCGGACCCCTCAATGCCATCACCGACGTCGCGGGTGTGCGGGTCGGGCACACCACCCTCGTCGAGGGCGACGGGCCGCTCGTCGTCGGTCGCGGTCCGATCCGGACCGGGGTCACCGTGATCACGCCGCGTGGTCCGGAAGACTGGAACGAGCCGGTCTTTGCGGGATGCCACCGGCTCAACGGCAACGGCGAGCTGACCGGTCTCGAATGGGTCCGCGAGTCCGGAATGCTGACGACGCCGATCGCTATCACCAATACGCACAGCGTCGGTGTCGTACGCGACGCGCTCGTGGCGGCCTCGGTCGAGGACCCGGACGCGCGGATCGATTGGGCGCTCCCGGTCGTCGGCGAGACGTATGACGGGCTGCTCAACGACATGAACGGCTTCCACATCCGCGCCGAGCATCTTCGCGCCGCGCTGGCCGCTGCCTCCGGCGGGCCGGTCGCGGAAGGCAACGTCGGCGGCGGCACCGGGATGATCTGCCACGAGTTCAAGGGCGGGATCGGGACCGCCTCGCGCGTCCTTGCCGCCGATCGTGGCGGTCACACGCTCGGCGTCCTCGTCCAGGCGAACTACGGACGGCGAACCTGGCTTCGCGTCGACGGCGTGCCGGTTGGCGAGGAGATCGGGCTCGACGAGGTACCGAGCCCGTGGGACGACCGGCCCGCCGCGAGTGCGGCCACTCCCCCAGCCGGTTCAGGCTCGATCATCGTCGTGATCGCGACGGACGCTCCGCTCCTCCCCCACCAAAGCGAGCGCGTGGCGCAGCGTGCCGGGCTCGGGCTCGCGCGCGCGGGCGGTACCGGCGGCCACACGAGCGGCGACCTGTTCATCGCCTTTGCGACCGGCAATCGTCTCCCGGCGGAGTCCGGGGATGGGCGGGCGGAGCTTCGTTATGACGTGCAGGCCGTCGGCGACCGCGTCATCGACGCGCTGTTCGACGCCACCATCGAGGCGACCGAGGAGGCGATCATCAACGCGCTGGTCGCCGCCCGGACGATGGTCGGGCGCGACGGGATCACCGCCCACGCCCTCCCGCACGACCGCCTGCTCGAGGTCATGGCCCGCTACGGGCGCGGGCCCCGGGACCTCAGCCTGCGGTAACCGGCGCGGGCTTCTCGATCGGTACGCCGATCAGGCTGCCGTATTCGGTCCACGATCCGTCGTAGTTGCGGACCCGCTTGTACCCGAGCAGCTCGTGCAGGACGAACCAGCTGTGGCTCGAGCGCTCGCCGATCCGGCAATAGGCGATGACGTCCTTGTCGGGCGTGATCCCCTTGGCCTCGTAGAGCGTGGCCAGCTCCTCGGCGCCCTTGAACGTCCCGTCTTCCCTGACGGTCTGCGCCCACGGGATGGAGGCCGCGCCAGGGATGTGCCCGGCCCGCTGGGCCGTCTCGCTCATCCCGGGAGGCGCGATGATCTCGCCGTTGTACTCGGCCGGCGAACGGACGTCGACGAGGGCCAGCTCTGGGTCGCCGAGCCGCGGCAGGATGTCGTCGCGGAACGCGCGGAACGAGAAATCGGGTTCCGGCAGCTGGTAGCCGGTCGGCGGGTACGAAACGACGTCGACCGTCACCTTGAGGCCGTTGTCGAGCCAGAACTTGCGTCCCCCGTTGAGGATCCGGACATCGTCGTGCCTGTACAGCTTGAGCTGCCAGTACGCCCATGCCGCAAACCAGTTGTTGTTGTCGCCGTACAGGACGATCGTCGTGTCCGGGCTGATACCCGACTCCGAGAAGAGGGTGCTGAAATCCTCCCGGCTCGCGATGTCGCGACGGATGCCGTCGGCGAGCTGACTCGTCCAATTCCAGCCGACCGCGCCCGGAATGTGGCTCTGCTCGTAGGCAGTTGTGTCGACATCGACTTCGACGAAGCGAACCTTCGGGTCGTCGAGGTGCTCGAGCGCCCAGGCGCTATCGACCAGCGCGTTCTTGGTGGCGTATCCGTTGTCGGTCATCTGGGTCTCCTGCTTGCCGGCGGCCGGCCGGGTTCGTGGGTTTCGCTGGACCGGGCTTTGCGGCCCCGAGTCTTCAGCCTCCCGACGTCGGTCGGTCGCGGCGACTGAACTCGGCGAGCCGCTCGGTACACGAAGCGGCCTCGCGTTGGGCCTGGCGGACGATCCAGGGGTCGACCCGGGTCGAGTCCTCGATCGCAATCGTCGCGCCGAGCGGCCCATCCTCGACGACGATCCCCGAGCTGTTCCGGTAGTCGGTCATCCAGTTGGCCTGGAGCTGGAGCGCGACATCGGCGACGACCGGGAGCGTGAACAGCCAGTCGAGATAGGTCGCGTTGAGCCGATCGACGACGTCGGCGAGCCGGACTGGAGTCCCGCGCTGGAGCCGGGCGAGGAGGTCGAGCACGCGAATCGCGGTGAATGGGTCGCCGGCCTCGGCGATCGTGGGCGGCACCATATGCGGATCGGGGAGCCCATCCGGGTCCGGTCGCAGCGGGCCGAGCCCGATGGTCGCGGTGGCAGTGTCGGTCACGTGGTCGGTCATCTCCGACTGGTTCGGTAGGGATTTGCCGAGTCTATCGCAGGTTCCGCTCGAGGTCCACCCCGGACGGCGTCTGTTGTGGACGGCGTCTGCGTGAAGCGTACGAAGCTTCACCAACCGCATACCCCATTCGAACGCGGGGTACGTCATGCTGCGCCGTGCCGGGCAGAGCGCCCGGCGACGGCCTGCGTCGCGCAGCTCGTCGGAGCGCCACTTCAGACGAGCACGACAGCGACGATGGACCTCGAATCGATCCCGACCGAACCGACCACCGATCCCGAGCCACCGGCTGCGACGCAGGTCGTGACCGGGTCCTCCCTGGCTCCGGTTTCATCGGCGGCCGGCCGGGCCCGTGGCTCGAGGCTCCGTCGCGCCGCGATCGGGCTCGCACTGGTGTTGACGTTCAGCGTCGGGATCGGGATCGGACGCCTTGGGCTGCCCGTCCTGGACGGCCTCGGGACGACGACCCCGTCTCCCTCGAGTGGCACGGCGCCGACGGACTTCGGGCTCATCCGTGAAGCCTGGGATACGTTGCACACCAAGTACGTCGGCGCCGATCAGCTCGACGACAAGGCCCTCATCTACGGCGCGATCGACGGGATGACCCAGGCGGTCGGCGATACCGGTCACACGACCTTCCTGACGCCTGAGCAGCGCGCTGCGAACTCGACCGGTCTGTCCGGCTCATATGTCGGGATCGGGGTCCGGATCGACACCGCCTCGGACGGACTCCCGCTCGTCGTCGGCGTCTTTCCCGCGAGTCCCGCGGAAGGAGCGCACCTTGCCGCCGGCGACGAGATCGTGGCGGTCGATGGCAAGCCCGCCGCGGGCCACACGATCAACGAGATCATCGGCTGGGTGCGCGGCCCGGCGGGCTCGACGGTCAAGGTCACCGTCCGCGCCGGGGCGTCCGGCACCCCGCGCGACGTCTCGATGGTCCGGGCGGACGTTGCCGTCGATCCGGTCTCGTGGACGCTTGTGCCCGGGACGATGACGGCCCTCATCCGCCTCGAGCAGTTCTCCTCGGGCGCGGCGGACGACCTGATCAAGGCGATCGGGCTCGCCCGCACGACCGGCGCCGACCGAATCGTCCTCGATCTGCGCGGCAACCCGGGCGGCTACGTCAACGAGGCCGACGCGGTCGCCAGCCAATTCCTCAAGGATGGCGTCGTCTTCATCGAGCGCGCAGCGGATGGGCACGAGACCTCGCACGCCGTCAAGCCGGGCGGGGTCGCCACGGATCTGCCGCTCGTCGTGCTCGTCGACGGGAACACGGCGAGCGCGTCCGAGATCGTCTCGGGAGCGATCCAGGATGCCGCTCACGCCAAGC
>JBDTNS010000128.1:0-6348 GCA_039933675.1 Chloroflexota bacterium | reverse complement strand
GCTGGGTCGAGATCCGCGAGCTGGCCCTCCGGGCCGAGGCGATGGGGTTCGACACAGTCTGGAGGCGATGGCGGTTCCACTTCAGGGCTCGGCCGAGGAGATCGCCGACGGGCTCCGGGCGTTCCGCGACGGCGGCTTCACGCAGGTCGAGATCCTGCTCTGGCCTCGCACGCTGGCTGCGCTCGAGGCGATGGCTCCCGTCCTCCAGCTCCTCGACGCCGACTGAACGATGGAGCCCGGCCCAACACGACGCCCTCCGGACGCGCACGGGCGACGAGCTATTGACTCGGGGAGCTGTGTGAAGTCGTTCGCGAAACGGGAGTTCCGATTGCATGGCTAACCGACCGACCATTCCCGAGCTGCAGCCGACGCTGTCGTCGGCCGACGGACCCAGCCAGGACGAGGCACAAAAGCGCTCTGCCCGATACGGACAAAACGAGATCGATGAGAAGCGGGCCAATGCCCACCGGCGGCTCCCCGGCCCCAGCCCCGACTTCGATGGCGTCGCCGATGAATGGCGGCGCGTCTTCGCCGAAACGCTCGGGACGTTCTTCCTTGTGCTCGTCGCCGTGTGCGGCGCGATGATCGATGCCCGGTTCGGGAGCAACGTCGTCCCCCTGTCGGCGCAGGTGACCGCTCCTGGCCTGATGGTCGCGGTGGTCATCCTTTCGATGGGCGCGGTCTCAGGTGCGCATCTCAATCCGGGCGTGAGCATCGCCTTCGCCATCCGCGGCGACTTCCCGTGGCGCAAGGTGCCGATGTACGTCGGGGCCCAGTTCGTCGGCGCGGTGCTCGCGACCCTCTTCCTCCTGGCGCTGCTTGGCCGGCAGGGCACAGCCGGTCTGACGCTTCCGGGGCCTGGCATCGATGAGGGAACAGCCATGGCGTGGGAGCTCATCCTCAGCGTCGGCCTCGTCACGACCATCCTCGGCACGGCGTCGGGCGCGCAGAACATCGGGCCCATGAATGCCATCGGCGTCGGTAGCTACATCGCGCTGGCCGGCCTCGTTGGCGCGCCTGTGAGCGGCGCGTCGATGAACGTGGCGCGCTCCCTCGGTCCGGCGCTCGTGCTTGGAGACGCGACGGCTTGGTGGGTCTACCTTGTTGGGCCGCTCGCGGGCGCGATCATCGCCGCCGGGATCGCCTATCTGCTACGGGGCCCGGGAGGCGGGTTCGCAGGTACCAAGGCCGCCCAGGGAACCCTCGGCTGGCTGTGGCGACCGGGACCGATCGACGCGATCGATGAGTCCGTGGGCCCCGAGCGGGCCCCCACGGCCGAGGATGACGACCGATCCTGAGGCCCACGGAGCGCGGGCAGGGCGACCAACCGACTTCGCGGCCACCAACCGAATCTCGGGACTGCCTGCCGCACCTCTATGACGGCCGGGACGGCCGAACCCGCCAGTATCCCGTCGAAGCGAGCGGCCGATAGGGCGCACAGGACTCGAATCGCCTCGAGGCGCAAACTGGATACAACGACTTCACTCGGACCGTCGCCGAGGCTCGGCGGCATAGCGGCGAGGCAGCAACGTGGAACTCGGGCTGATCGGTCTCGGGCGCATGGGCGCCAACATGTCACGGCGATGGATCAAGGACGGCCACCGGGTGGTGGGCTACGCCCGGACCCAGGCCACGGTCGACGGGCTCGTCCAGGACGGAGCGATCTCCGAGGGCTCGACTTCGCCCGGTGAGCTCGTCCGCAAGCTGCCCTCGCCGAGGATCGTCTGGTTGATGGTCCCCGCTGCGGCTGTCGATGCGACGCTCGATCAGATCACCCCGCACCTGACCCGCGGCGACATGGTCGTCGACGGCGGCAACTCGTACTACGTCGACGACATCCGTCGCTCGAAGACGCTCGCGAGCGCGGGCATCGACTATCTCGATTGCGGCACGAGCGGCGGCGTGTGGGGCCTTGCCCGCGGCTACTGCCTGATGATCGGCGGCCCGAAGCACGCCGTGGCGACGCTCGATCCACTCTTCCGCGCCCTCGCTCCCGGGGTTGAATCAGCGCCCCGCACACCAGGCCGAAGGGGCCGCCCGATCAAGGCAGAGGAGGGCTATCTCCACTGCGGCCCATCCGGTGCCGGCCACTTCGTGAAGATGGTCCACAACGGTATCGAGTACGGCGTGATGGCCGCCTACGCCGAGGGCCTGAACATCCTCCACCACGCCGATGCTGGGCTCCACCAACGCGAGGTCGACGCCGAGACGACGCCCCTGCGCGACCCGGAGCTCTACCAGTACGAGCTCGACCTGCCGGCGATCACCGAGGTCTGGCGCCGGGGCAGCGTGATCGCCAGCTGGCTGCTCGACCTGACGGCGGAGGCCTATCTCCAATCGCCGAAGCTCGACGACTTCTCCGGCCGGGTCAGCGACTCGGGTGAGGGACGCTGGACCAGCGTGGCGGCAATCGACGTGGGCGCCCCGGCACCGGTCCTGACCACGGCCCTGTACGAGCGGTTCAGCTCGCGCGGCGAGGCGGACTTCGCCGACAAGGTCCTATCCGCGATGCGCTTCGGGTTCGGCGGTCACCTGGAAAAGAAGCCCTGATGGGGGCCGCGATCGCAGCGATCGGCCACAAGGCGGGTGATTCGCGCCAGGCGGCATCAGACGCGTTCGTGCTGTTCGGGGCGACCGGCGACCTCGCCTTCAAGCAGATCTTCCCGGCCCTGGCCGGACTCATCCGCGATAGCGGATGGGTGATGCCGATCATCGGAATCGCGCGGCACGGCGACCAGGCGACGCTCAGGGAACGAGCGGGGCGGAGCCTGGAGGCCCATGGGATCACGGATTCCACCCTCATCAGCCGGCTCGGAGATCAGCTGCGCTTCATCGACGGCTCGGACGACGATCCCGCTACGTTCCATCGCCTGCGAGATGAGCTCGGGACGGCCCGTCACCCACTCCACTACATGGCGATTCCTCCCTCGCTGTTCGGCCAGGTGGTGCGGTTGCTGGGCGAATCGGGCTGCGCCGCCGGCGCCCGCGTCATCGTCGAGAAGCCGTTCGGGCGGAACCTGGCCGGTGCGCGGAAGCTGAATGCAACGCTTCACACGGTCTTCGCCGAAGACCAGGTCTTTCGCATCGACCACTATCTGGGCAAGGAGCCCGTTCAGAACCTCCTCTACTTCCGCTTTGCCAACCGATTCCTGGAGCCGATCTGGAACTCGAACCATGTCGCTTCGGTCCAGATCACCATGGCCGAGGCGTTCGACGTGGCGGATCGGGGCGCCTTCTACGACAGCGTCGGGGCAGTCCGGGACGTCGTCCAGAACCACATCCTTCAGACCCTGGGCATGCTGGCGATGGAACCGCCCTCAGGGCACTCGGTCGAGGCGATCCGCAACGAGCACTTCAAGGTCCTCGACTCGATCCGGCCGCTGAAGCCGGACGACGTCGTGCGCGGCCAGTACGCGGGTTACCGAACGGTCGACGGCGTGGCTGCGGACTCCACGATGGAGACCTATATCGCGCTCCGGCTGTTCGTCGACACCTGGCGGTGGGGCGGTGTGCCGTTCTTCATCCGCACCGGGAAATGCCTTCCCGTGACGGCCACGGAGGTCCTGGTCGAGTTGAAGCGACCGCCCGTCGATCTATTCGCCGAACGCGAGCACGCCGACGCCAACTACCTCCGCTTCCGGCTGACCCCGGACATGTCGATCTCACTGGGCGCGCGGGCGAAGAAGCCGGGCGAGGGGATGGACGGCGAGGAGGTGGAGCTCGTCGCAGCCCATCAGAGCGGGACCGAGCTGCCGCCCTACCAGCGGCTCATCGGCGACGCGGCGGCGGGCGACCAGCTGCTCTTCGCGCGCGAGGACACGGTCGAGGCGGCATGGCGAATCGTGGACCCGGTGCTGGACCTGTCGACCTCGCCCGTGCGGTACCAACGCGGGACATGGGGCCCCCGGGCGGCAGAGAAGATCATCCGGCCGGCGCGCTGGCACGCTCCTGCGCCAGCCCCGGCCGACCCCGAGTCGGCGACATGACCGACGCACGCTCGTCGGCCGGCGCACGTTCGTCGGCCGACTCGCAATCTGGCTCGGCGCCCGCTCCTGGTGCTCCGGGCATCCCCCCCACCTGGTCGAGCAGCGCCAAGGATGCCGTCGGCACGTCGCAGTCTGCAAGTCGCGTCTGGTTCACCGTGGGGCACGGTGTCCTGAACGAGGTGTACTGGCCACGTGTCGATGCGCCACAGGTCCGCGACCTCGGGTTCATCGTCGCGGATGACGCCGGGTTCTGGAGCGAGGTCAAGCGTGACGCGGAGAGCGAGGTTCGGTTCGTTCGGCCCGGGATCCCGGCCGTCGTCGCCGTCCATCGGCATCCCCGATATGTCCTCACGCTGCGCATCTGTGCCGACGATCACGCGGATGTCGTCCGGATCGAGGCTCGTCTCGACGACCAACGCGACCGGGACGATCCGGAGCGCGCATCGCACCCGCTCCGCCTGTACCCGCTGATCGCGCCACATCTCGGGTTCAGTGGCCTCAGCAACCGCGCCTGGATCGAGACCTACAAGGCGAGGCCGATGGTCTTCGCACGGCACAAGTCCTCGACCCTCGCTCTGGGATCCAACCCGGCGCCCACCCGGCGGAGCGTCGGCTACGTCGGCTCGTCTGACGGGTGGCAGGACTTCGCGACCAATGGGCGCATGACCTGGACCTACGACGTGGCGAACGAGGGCAACGTGGCGAGCATGATGGAAGTCGTTCCCGGCGACCTGCCCGTCCAGATCGCGCTCGGTTTCGGCAACCGCCCCGAGGAGGCCGCGCTTCAGGCCGCCGCCGCCCTCGTCGGCGATTTCGAGGTCGCCTGGGCCGAATACATCGGCAACTGGGAGGGCTTCCAGCGCACCTGCACAGTGCCGCCCGCGGACCTCGAGGAGAGCCTCAGTGCCCTGTACCTCAACGCGGCGGCGGTGCTGCGGACGCACGAGGACCGAACGACGCCCGGGGCCACAGTGGCCAGTCTCTCGATCCCGTGGGGCAACACACGGAACGACCTGGGCGGTTACCACCTCGTCTGGACGCGCGACCTCGTCGAGACCGCGGGGGCACTCGTCGCCCTCGGCGCCGGCGCATCGGCGCGGCGGACGCTCGCCTACCTGGTCGCAACCCAGGAACCGGACGGGCACTGGCCCCAGAACCAGTGGGTCGACGGCGTCACGTACTGGCGTGGCGTCCAGCTCGATGAGGCGGCCTACCCGATCCTGCTCGCCGGAGCCCTCCGACTCGAGGGGGCAGCGCACATGCACGGGCGCGCGACGGACGCCGCGACCTTCGAGCACCTGGTCGCGGAGTCGGCGCTCGACCGGATGATCGTGCTGGCCGCAGGCTTCATCGCGCGCGCAGGCCCGGCCACTCAGCAGGATCGCTGGGAGGAGGTCGCGGGGCTTACCCCGTCCACGCTCGCACCGGTCGTTGCCGCGCTGGTGGTCGCAGCCGACTACCTTCCCGCGCCGGCGTCGGCCTATTGTCGGGAATTGGCCGATGACTGGAACGCCGCGATCGAGGATTGGACGTACGCGGCAGGTACGCGCCCGGCCCTCGAGCACGGGGTGGATGGCCATTATGTGCGGATCGCCTCGCCCGACGTTCTGTCCGGGGCACCGATCTCGACGCCCGTGGCGGTTCGGAACCGACTCGCAACCGAGTCGATGGTCCCAGGCGACGAGATGATCGGCACCGACTTTTTGGCCCTCGTTCGCTTCGGCCTGCGCCGTTGCGATGACCCCCGGATTCTCGCCACGCTCACGGTGGCGGACGCGCTCCTGCGCACGGAGACGCCAAACGGCCCGGTATGGCACCGGTACACGGGCGACGGTTACGGCGAGCACACCGATGGCAGCCCGTTCGACGGAACCGGGATCGGCCGCGGCTGGCCGCTCCTCGTCGGCGAACGCGGCCACTACGAGCTGGAAGCCGGACGCGACGCCCGGCCCTATCTCGACGGGATGCGCCGGCTCGGGTCCGCGGGCGGCATGATCCCGGAGCAGGTCTGGGACGCGCCGGACATCCCGGAGCGAGGCCTCTTCCTCGGGCGTCCAAGTGGCTCCGCGATGCCCCTCGCGTGGGCCCACGCCGAATACGTGAAGCTGGTGAGATCCATCGCGCTCGGCCACGCCATCGACCGCCCTGAGGCGGCGTGGCAACGGTATCGCGGCCAGCGCCCGGTCGCGACACGTGCGACGTGGCGCTTCACCGCGGCCCGGCCGACGATGATCGCGGGTCGCGTGCTCCGCTTCGAGCTCCTCGCACCGTGCCGGATTCACTGCTCGGTCGACGGATGGCGCTCGACGCTCGACCTCGACGCTCGGGATACCGGCCTCGGCGTCTGGGTGGCCGATGTCCC